>JBDTUO010000011.1:0-21310 GCA_040007675.1 Rubrivivax sp. | reverse complement strand
GCGCGCACGGTCGCGCGGTGTTGCTCGACGTGCTGCCCGCGCTGGTCGCGCGCTGCCGCGCCGCGGGGCTCGCCACCGTGACGCTGGACGATGCGCTGCCGGCGCGCGCGGGTGCGGCTGCGCCGGTTCCGGCACCGGCGGTGGTCGCCGGATGAACCGGGGTTCGGTGCGACGGACGGCGCCGTCGGCGCCTGTCGCCCGCGCGTCCGATCCCCAGGCCCGGGCCTTCTGGCAGCGCCTGCGGCGCGACGCCGTGGCGCGCTACCGCGCGGCCGATGCACACGCGCGCTGGCATGCGCGCGGCAAGCTTGCCTTCGACCCGCTGTACCGCGCCCTGCTGGCCGACGGCAACCTGGTCGGCGCCGGCACGCGGCTGCTCGACCTCGGCTGCGGTCAGGCGCTGGTCGCCACCTTGCTCGACGTGGCAGGGCATCACGTGGCCCGCGCGGCCTGGCCGGCGGGCTGGTCGCGGCCACCGAAGGGAGTGCATTACACCGGGATCGACCACGCCGGGACCGATCTCTGCCGCGCGCGCGCCGCTGCCGCAAGCTTCACGCGCCGGCCGGGGCTGTTTGCGGCTGACCTGCGCCAAGCCACGCTGCCAGCGTGCGACCTCGCGCTGCTGATCGACGTGCTGCACTACCTCGGGCCGGACGATCAGGAAGCGCTGATCAGGCGCGTGCATGCGGTGCTGCCGGCGGGGGGCCGGCTGCTCCTGCGTGTCGGCGACGGCGGCGGCGGCTGGCGCCAGGTGCTGGCCGACGTCGTCGACCGCAGCGTGGTCGCGGCGCGTGGCGGCAGCGGTGTGAGGCTCGCGACGCGCCCGCTCGGCGACTGGCTCGCGCTGCTCGAGAGGTGCGGGTTCGACACCCACGCCCAGCCGATGCACCGCGGCACGCCTTTCGCCAACGTGCTGCTGGTCGCGCGCCGACGGAGCTCAGGCGCATGAAACCGCTGGCGGTGCGCGCGTACAGCGTCGTGACCGGCCTCGGCGTCGGGCAGGCGGCGCATGCGCGCGCGCTGCGCGAGGCGCGCTGTGCGCTCGCGCAGCGCCGCTTCGATGCGGCCGAGCTCGACACCTGGATCGGCGTCGTCGACGGGCTCGAGGCGCTGGCCCGGCTGCGCGAGCTGGCCGACTTCGACTGCCGCAACAACCGGCTCGCGCTGGCGGCGCTGCAGACCGACGACTTCGCCGCGCAGGTGGACGCCGCCGCGCGCCGCCACGGCGCCGAACGCGTCGGCGTCTTCATCGGCACCAGCACCTCGGGTATCCTGCAAACGGAGCGCGCCTACCGCGAGCGCGACCCGGAGACCGGCGCACTGCCACCCTGGCTGCACTACGCCGGCACGCACAACACCTATTCGCTCGCTGCTTTCGTGCGCGCGCGCCTCGCGCTGGCGGGCCCCGCGATGGTCGTGTCGACCGCCTGCTCGTCGAGCGCCAAGGTGTTCGCCAGCGCGGCGCGCGCGATCGCGCTCGGGCTGATCGACGCCGCCGTCGTCGGCGGCGTCGACACCTTGTGCATGACCACGCTGTATGGTTTTCGCTCGCTCGAACTGCTGTCGAGCGAGGTCTGCCGTCCGTGGGACGCAGAGCGCAACGGACTGTCGCTCGGCGAGGGTGCGGCCTTCGCGTTGCTGGAGCGCGATGCGGCGGGTGACCGGGCGGCGCCGGCCGCCTGGCTGCTCGGCGCCGGCGAGAGCAGCGACGCCTACCACATGAGCAGCCCGCAGCCGGACGGTGAAGGCGCCGCCGCGGCGATGCGCGCCGCGCTCGACGACGCCGGACTGGCGCCGTCCGACGTGCAGTACCTGAATCTGCACGGCACCGGCACGCCCGGCAACGACGCGGCCGAGGACAAGGCGGTGATCGCGGTGTTCGGCCGCGCGCTGCGCTGCAGTTCCACCAAGGGTGCCACCGGACACACGCTGGGCGCCGCAGGCGGCGTCGAGGCCGCGCTGGCGATGCTCGCGCTCGAACTCGGCCTGATGCCGGCCGGCCTGAACCGGCGCACGCCCGACCCGCAGCTGCATGCAGCCTACCTCGACACACCGTGCGCGGGCGCGCTGTCGGTGGTCGCGAGCAACTCGTTCGGCTTCGGTGGCAGCAACGCCTGCCTGGTGTTCGGGGCGGCGCGATGAGCGAGGGCGACGAGCTCGACCGCCCGCCGGCGACGCTGCGCTTCGGCATCAGCGGTATCGGGCTGCTCGGTCCCGGGCTGGCCGACTGGGCCGGCGCGCAATCGCTGCTCGTGCAGCCGTCGGGCTACACCCCGGCCCCGACCGTGCTGCCGACCACCGAACGGCTGCCGCCGACCGAACGCCGCCGCGCCGGCGCGGTGGTCAAGGCGTCGGTCGTCGTCGCCGAGCGGGCCGTCGCCATGGCCGGCGCGGACCCGGCGACGCTGGCCACCGTGTTCGCGTCGTCGACCGCGGACCCGCTCAACTGCCACGTGATGTGCGAAACCCTGGCGACGGCACCACTGCAGGTTTCGCCGACGCGCTTCACGAACTCGGTCCACAACGCCGCCGCTGGCACTTGGCACATCGCGGTGAACTCACGCGCACCGTCGACCAGCCTCGCTGCGCACGACGACAGCTTCGCCGCCGCGCTGCTCGAAGCGGCATTGCAGTGTGTGGCGTCCGCGCGGCCGGTGCTGCTCGTGGCCTGCGACCTGCCGTATCCCGAGCCGATGCACACGCTGCGGCCGGTGGCCGACATCTTCGGCTGTGCGCTGCTGTTGACGCCGCCCGCCGCGCCCGCCGCCTGGACCGTCGCACTCGACCTGACGAGCCCGCAGCCCGCGAGCGTCTGCGACGGCGCCGCGCTCGACGCCGTGCGGCAGCAGATCCCGACCGCACGCGCACTGCCGCTGCTGCAGGCACTCGCACGGGCGGCCGCGGGCGGTGCGGGCGGCGCCGCCCACCGGGTCGTGCTGCCGGCCCAGGACGGGATCGCGCTCGCGCTCGAGGTGCAAGCGCGATGAGCACCGCGGCGCCGGCGACGCTCGACCACGCCGGCATCGCCGCGCGCATCCCGCATGCCGGTCGCATGTGTCTGCTCGATGCGCTGCTTGCCTGGGACGCCACGCAGATCCGCTGCCGCGCCGGCGACGTGCACGATCCCGCGCATCCCCTGCGCGACGCCGACGGCTTGTCGGCCGCGGCCGGCATCGAATTCGCCGCTCAGGCGATGGCGTTGCACGCCGGCCTCGCCGCTCCGCCCGGCACCCCGCCGCGCCCCGGGTTCCTGGCCAGCGCGCGCCAGGTGCGGTTGCACGTCGCCCGGCTGGATGACGCCGCACCGCCGGTGAGCGTCAGCGCCACCCGCCTGGTCGGCGACGACGGGCAGGCGATCTACGCCTTTGCGCTGCACGACGGCGCCGGCCGGCCGCTGGTGGACGGCCGCGCCGCGGTCGTGCTCGATCACCCGCTGACCGCACCGGAGGCCGCGTGAGCAGCGGCGGTGCGCTGACCGGCAAGCGCGCGCTGGTCACCGGCGCCAGCGGATCCCTCGGCAGCGCGATCGCGCGCCGGCTGGCCGCCGACGGCGCCAGCGTGCTGCTGCACGGCCATTCCCGGCCCGATGCGCTGCAGGCACTCGCCGATCAGATCGGCGCCGCCGGCGGCCACGCGATCGCCTGCCCCTTCGACCTCACCGACGACGACGCGACGCGCGCCGCCTGCGAGCGGCTGCTCGCCGACGGCCCGGTGCAGGTGATCGTCAACAACGCCGGCGTGCACGACGACGCGGTGTTCCCCGGCATGCGGCCCGAGCAGTGGTACCGCGTGATCGACGTCTCGCTGCACGGCTTCTTCCGCGTCACGCAGCCCTTGCTGCTGCCGATGCTGCGCACACGCTGGGGCCGCATCGTCAACGTGTCGTCGGTGGCGGCGCTGACCGGCAACCGCGGCCAGGTCAACTACGCCGCCGCGAAAGGCGCGCTGAACAGCGCGACCAAGGCGCTGTCGCTCGAGGTCGCGAGCCGCGGCGTGACGGTCAACGCGGTGGCGCCCGGCATCATCGCGTCGCCGATGGCCGACGTCGCGTTCGACGCCGACACGATCAGGCGCCTGGTGCCCATGCGGCGTGCCGGCCAGCCCGAGGAGGTCGCCGCACTGGTCGGCTTCCTCGCCGGACCGGACGCGGCCTACGTGACCGGGCAGGTGATCTCGATCAATGGCGGCCTGATCTGAAGAAGGTGTGAACGAACCCGACATGCCCGCTCATCCCGCCCAGACCGCGCCTGTCGTCGTTGCAAATGCTCGCCGTAGCACGAGCTACGGCTGTGCTTTGCGCCTAGACAGACGCCACCTGGACGGCCTGCTCGGCCACGCCGGATTCATTCACACCTTCTGAATGCGGCGGCCATGGCACGGTCTGTCAAGCTGCGCCGCCGCCAGGTGCTGGCCAGCGGGCTGGCATTGCTCCCGCTCGTGGCCGGCGTCGGTGGCTGCGCCTACGTCTCGCGACCGGCAAGCATCCCGATGAGGACACTCTCGATTCCGGCCGGTTGCGCCGGTCCGGCGTCGGTGCTGGTCGTGTTCCTGCCCGGCGTGTACTCACTGCCGCAAGAGTTCATCGACGAGGGATTCGTCGCCGCTCTGCGCGACGCCGGCGTGCGCGCCGACGTCGTGGTCGCCGACGCCCACGTCGCCTACTTCGACGACCGCAGCGTGCTGGACCGCCTGCAGGCCGACGTGCTGGGGCCGGCACGCGCCGCCGCCCCGGCGCGGCCGATCTGGCTGGTCGGCATCTCGCTGGGCGCCTTCGCCGCGCTCGGCGTGCTGGCACGCCGCCCCGAGACGATCGACGGTGCGGTGCTGATCGCTCCATATCCCGGGCGCCGCCCGTTGCTGCAGCGGATAGTGCGCGCGGGCGGCGTCGCTGCGTGGGCGCGCGACGCGGCCCCCGAGACGCCGGACGATCTGGAGTTCGACATCTGGTCGATGCTGGCGGCGCCTGGCACGGCAAGCGCGCGGCCGCCGGTCTACGCAGCGTACGGCCGCGCGGACCGGTTCGCCAACGGGCAGCAACTGCTGGCGTCGACCCTGCCACCGTCGCAGGTCTGGACCCGGCCCGGGGGCCACGACTGGTCGGTATGGCGCCCGCTGTGGTCCGACTGGCTGGCGCGCGGCCTGCTGCCGCGCGGCTGCCCGGGCCGCTGAACCCCGCGCCCCGGTCGCCCTAGGGGCGCTTGGGTCCGTCCGTCTTCGCGCACTGTGCGCGTTCGGCCGGCGTCTTCATCGCCAGGCAGCGCGCGGCACGGTCGTCCACCCCGTCCGGCGGGCGCGACGCCGGCATGGCCGACGACGCCGACGCCGCGGGCGCATCCCCCCCGCGGCGCAGCGGCACGGCGATCTGCGGCACGACAGCGTGGCGCGGTCGCACCTTGCCGGGCTGCTCGGCCTCGTCCGCGGCCTTGACCGCCGGGCTGCGCTCGGGCACCGCAGGCCGGGCGCCCGGCGCGCGCGCCGGGGTGGGCGCGCTGGCGGCCGACGCCGCTCCCGCCGCGGACGCCGCGGGCGCCGCGGCCCACACGGGCGCCGCCGAGCACAGCAAGGACAACATCAGCAGCAAGGTGTGCGGGGTCGCAGTCATCGGCAGGTCTCCATCGGACCCCGCAGTATCCGCCCTGCCCTCGTTTCCCCTGGCCCCGGGTGCTGGCCAGTGGGAGACGACAATCGAGCGATGCCTGCCCCCGACCGCGGCGTCGTCCGCGCCCTTCCCATCCGTCGCCGGACGATCATCGTGCCGCTCGGGCTCGCGCTGGCGTACCCGATGACGACGGCGCGGGCCGCCGCCCCGGACGCCTCCGTGCAGCGCTTTCCGGACGTGGTCGACGTGCAGGTGCGCGCGGCGGCGGCCGACCGCTTTCACTTCGACGTCACGGTGTCCTCGCCGTACGACAGCGCGCGCCGCTACGCCGACGGGATCCGCGTGCGCAGCGCCGCCGACGGCACCGTGTACGGCGAACGTGCGCTGCTGCACGACCACGCGAACGAACAACCGTTCACGCGCGACGTGCCCGCGGTGCGCGTGCCGGCGGCCGTCACCCACGTCGTCGTCGAGGCGCGTGACCGCGAGTTCGGCTACGGCGGCCGCAGCATGCGCGTGCGGCTGCCGGGCCGGTGACCGCGGGCCGGCGGCCCGGCACTGGCATCATCGGCGCCATGCCTTCTTCCAGAACAGACCAGCCGCGTGGCATGGCGAACGGCGCCGCGTCACCCGTCGACGACAGCGCCGACCACGACAGGGGCGACGTGCACGACGTCGTCATCATGGGCGGCGGCCTGGCCGGGCTGACGCTCGCGCTGCAGCTGCGCCAGCGCTGCCCCGGCATCGACGTCCGGGTGCTCGAGCGGCGTGCGCACCCGGTGCCGGCCGCGTGCCACAAGGTCGGTGAATCGTCGGTCGAAGTCGGAGCGCACTACTTCTCCGAGGTGCTCGGTCTGCACGCGCACCTGGAGCGGGAGCAGCTGAAGAAGTTCGGCTTCCGGTTCTTCTTCTCCGAAGGGCGCACCGACCTCGACGGCGTGCTCGAACTCGGCGCCAGCCGACCGCTGGCGGTCACGAGCTACCAGCTCGACCGCGGCCTGTTCGAGAACTTCCTCGCCGAGGAGGCCCGGCGCCAGGGCGTGCGCTTCGACGACGGCAGCACGATCCTCGGCTTCGAGCTGGCGGCCGACGATGACGAGGGTCGCCATCAGGTGCAGTGGCGCTCCGGCAGCGACGGCTCGACCCACCGCGCGCAGGCGCGCTGGCTGATCGACGCCAGCGGGCGTGCCGGGCTGATGAAGCGGCGGCTCGGCCTGGCCAAACCCAACGCGCACCGGGTGCATGCGGTCTGGTTCCGCATCGCCGACCGGCTGACGCTGGACGACTGGGCCGACGACCCGGCGTGGCGTGCGCGCTGCGACACACCCACGCGCTGGCTGTCGACGAACCACCTCGTCGGCACCGGCTACTGGGTCTGGCTGATCCCGCTCGCGTCGGGCTCGCACTCGGTCGGCATCGTGGCCGACCCCGCTTTCCATGCGCTCGAGGCGATGAACACCTTCGAGCGTGCGATGGACTGGCTGGGGGCGCACCAGCCACTGCTGCACGCCGAACTCGAGCCGCGACGCGCACAACTGCAGGACTTCATGTTCCTGCGCAACGTCTCTTACGACTGCACCCAGCTGCTGTCGGACCGCCGCTGGGCGCTCACCGGCGAGGCCGGTCGTTTCCTCGATCCGTTCTATTCGCCCGGCAGCGACTTCATCGCCTACGGCAACACGCTGATCTGCGAGCTGGTCGCGCGCGACCGCGCCGGGCGCTCGCTGGCGGCCCACACGCAGGTCTACGAGCAGGTGCTGCGGTCGTTCTATGACAGCACGCTGACGCTGTACGAAGGGCAGTACGCGATCTTCGGCGACCCCGAGGTGCTGCCGGTGAAGGTGCTGTGGGACTACACGTACTACTGGGGCGTGGTGGCCCAGATCTACTTCCATGGACGGCTGGCCGACCTGCGCGCGCTGGCGCGCCTGCGGCCGACGCTGACCCGCTGCCAGCGCCTGAACGACGCGGTGCAGGAGTGGCTGCGCGAGGCGTCGGTGCGCGGCGGGCGGGCGAACCCGGCGACGATGATCGACCAGGCGGCGTTGCCCTGGTTCGCGGAAATGAACCGCAGCCTGGTCGACACGCTGGACGACGTCGCGTTCCAGGCGCGCATCGAGGCCGGCGCGCGGCGCCTGCACCAGCTCGCCACCGAGTTGCTGCAGTGGGGAGCGCGGCGCGCCTCGGTGCCACCCGACGGCGCCCGCCTGCGGGCGGCGCTGGCCGATGCCGGTTGGCAGCGGGTCGGCGCGGACGGAGAGGCCGATGACGGCGACGACGCGCCGCTGCTGGCGCCGTTCGAGATCCTCAGGCCTGGAACGGCGGCGCCCGCCGCCACCGACGCCAGGCGAGCGACGGCAGCCTGAGCACGAACTCGAGCATCAGGCGGGTGTGCATCCAGGTCAGCAACAGGTTGTCGCGCCCGTAGCGGAAATGCGAGACTCCGCCCTCGTCGGCGCTGAGGTACTTCACCGGCGCGTCGAGGTTGATCGGCTTCACGCCACGCCAGGCGAGGCGCACGACGGCCTCGGTGTCGAAGTCGAAGCGCCGCATCCACGGCTGGCGCGCCATCACGGCCGCGAGCGCGGCGATCGGGTAGACGCGAAAGCCGTACAACGAGTCGCCGACGCCAGCGCCCAGCGTCTCCAGGTCGGTCCAGGCGTTGGAAATGCGCCGGCCACGCACCCGCAGCAGCGGTGCACTCGCATCGAACACCGGCCGGCCGAGCACCATCACCTCCGGCCGCGCGATCGACGCCTGCATGAACGGCGCGATCAGGGCCGCCGGGTGCTGGCCGTCGGCATCCATCGTCAACGCGTGGGTGAAACCGGCGCCGAGCGCCGCCTGCAGGCCGTGCAGCACCGCCGCCCCCTTGCCCTGGTTGTGCGGCAGCACCATCACGCGCAGCCCGGGGTCCGTCGCGGCGAGCGCCTGCAGGCCGGCGGCCGTGCCGTCGGTGCTGCCGTCGACGACGACCCAGACCGGCGCCCATGCCGCGCGTGCTGCCGCCACGGTCGTGTACACCTGCGCGCCGGTATCGAAGCTCGGAATCAGCACCAGGTGGGTGGTGGAGGGGCTCAATGCGCTGCCTTTCGGCCGAGCCCTTGGGATTCGCGCTTGGCGCAAGTCACGGGCCCATGCAGCTCGATGCGGAAGTGGGCCTCGATCTCGGCCAGCAGCGCGGCCGCGTCGTCGGCCGGCGCGAAGCGGCGGCCGAGCCGTACGCGAAACACGATCGGCAGCGGCGGCAGCCGCCACAGCGGCCAGCCCTTGCCGAGGTAAGGCGAGTCGGTCTCGATCAGCACCGTCTGGATCGGCGCCTGCGCGAGCCGCGCGACCGTGGTGCAACCGGGTCGCAGGGGATTCAGCGGCGGCGAGGTGGTGCGGGTGCCCTCGGGGAACCACACGATCTGGCCGCCTGTGCGCAGGTCCTGCACCGCCGCGCGCACCATCGCGACGCCGTTGTCATTGCGGATGTAGCGTGCCAGCCGCGCGCCCGGCCCCAGCAGCGGGTTGCGCATCAGGCTGGCCTTCATGATGCAGGCGCTGCGCGGCAGGTGCGACACGAGCATCACCGCATCGAGCATGCTCGGGTGGTTGGCGACGATGATCAGCCGCGCCTCGTCGGCCAGCGGATCGAGGGCGTCAGCGTGCATCTGCAGCAAGCCTGTGGCTCCTGCGACGCGCCAGAAGATCGCATAGCCGCCGGCGATCGCGGCCCGCCCGATGCGCTGGCCGCGCGCCGCCGGCAGCAGCGGCAGCAGCACGAGCGCGACCACGTTCCACGACACCGACATCAACGCGAGCACCAGCAGCACGCCTTGCAGCAGCGCCCAGGCCAGCGGCACCGGCAGCCGCCGCGCCGTCACCACGCGTCAGCGGGCACGTCGACCCGCTGCGCCGAACGCCACGGCACCCAGGCCCAGGCCACGCCGAAGGACACGTTCCGATCGCGCCGCACCAGCGGGCTGCCGTCGAAGGCGGCGCCACCGACATCGTCGATGCGCAGGAAGGCGCCCACCCAGTGGCGCTCGAAGCGGCGCGACAGCCCGGCCGTGGCCTGCCAGCCGGCAAACCCGCCGCCTGCCCGGTAGGCCGGGCGCTGCGCCGTCGCGTCCAGCGGCCCGACGTCGTAGACATAGCCGTTGTAGCGCTGCGTGTTCCAGATCGGCCCCCCCGACAGGCCGAGGTTCCACGCCCCGACGCGGCGATCCAGGTTGAGGTTCGGGGTCGTGGTCCAGCCGATCGCGCGCGGGTGGCGTTCGAGCGTGAACACCGCGCGCACCGGCAGCCGCAGCTCGAGCTTCCAGGTCGCACCGCGCTGCAGGCCGAGCTCCAGCGTCGGCCCGAGTTCGAGCGTCGGCGCCAGATCGTCCATGCCATCGCGCGCCGGGTCGTCGCGGCTGCGCGTCGGCGCCCCCGCTGACAGGCTCAGCTCGAGCCGGCTGCGCTCGGCCTCGAGCAGCCGCGCGCGCGCGCCGTCGCGGTCGGCGCGCAGCCACTCGCCGCGGTAGACCCCGTAAGGCACCGGCAGGGCCCAACTGCGTGTGCGGTCCGAGCCGCGGTAATGCGGCAGCCGCAGGCCGGCGACACCGATGCCGAGTTCCCACAGCGGCAGCTCGGCGCCAGCGGCGGGAACGGCGAACGAGGCACCGAGCACACCGGCGGCCAACAGCGCGACGGCGCCACGCGCGGCCGCACGGCCGGCCCCGGGCTGCGCCCTTCCGGTTTCGCCCTTGGGGCGGCCCGGCGCGCTCATGGCGAACGCTCGAGCACCGTCTCGCCGGGCACCGGGCCGGCGTCGGCGATGAGCTGGCGGCGGGCGCGGCGGGCGGCGCTGGAGCGGCGCCAGGTCAGCAGCGAGCTGGTGTAATAGATTGCCTTGAACACGTTCAGCGACGGCCAGATCGGCGTGCGGCCGAAGATGTCTCCCGCGAGCAGTGACAGCACGGCCTCCTTGACGCGCAGCACGTTGCGCGGATGCATGAACATGCCCCGCAGCGCCGGGTTGGTCATGCGCACGATGAACCAGGTGAACTCGCGCGGGCCCTTGCGCATGAAGCGGTCGAACCTTCGTCGCGCGACGGGCGCGGCACGCGGGCGGTCGAGCACGGCGTCGACGACCGGGACGCACTCGAAGGCACTGCCCATCGCGAGGTAGACGCCGGAGGAGAACACCGGGTCGACGAAGGCATAGGCGTCACCGAGCAGCAGGTAGCGCTCGCCACCGGTGGCGCGGCTCGAGTAGCTGTAGTTGCCGGTCGCGTGCACGAGCTCGTCGACCAGCGTCGCGCCGGCCAGGCGCTCGGCCAGCGGCGGGCACAGCGCAATCGTGTCGGCGAAGAACTGCGGCAACGGCTTGCTGCGCGACTTCAGGTAGTGCGGCCAGCAGACGGCTCCGACGCTGGTCACGCCGTCGGCCAGCGGTATGAACCAGAACCAGCCCTGTTCGAACCAGAAGATGCTGATATTGCCTTCCAGCTTGCCGTCGAGCCGCCGGGCGTCGCGAAAGTGCCCGTACAGCGCGGAGCTGTTGTGCAGCGGGTTGCGCTGCTTGAGGCCGAACTGGCGCGCCAGCAGCGTGTCGCGGCCCGACGCATCGAGCACGAAGCGGGCGCGCCAGCGGCGCTCGGCGCCGTCGTCCAGGCGGGCCACGACGTCGGCGCCGTCGGCATCGATGTTCACGCCGGTGACGCGCGCTCCTTCGTGCGTGTGGGCGCCGCGCGCCCCGGCGTGGCGAAACAGGATCTCGTCGAGCTCCGAGCGTCGCACCTGCCACGCATACGGCATCGACTTGTCCCAGGCGTCTGCGAACTCGACGAAGCTGGGGTGCACGTGCTGCGGCGAGACGAATTCGACGCCCCATTTGGGCATGCCGATGCGCTCCACCGCCTCGCGCACGCCCAGGCGGTCGAACAGCGGCCCGTTGGCGGGCAACAACGACTCGCCGATGTGAAAGCGCGGGTGGCGTGCCTTTTCGAGCAACACGACCTCGCGGCCCTGTCCGGCCAGCAACGCCGCCGCGGTGGCGCCGGCGGGCCCGCCGCCGATCACGAGCACGTCGCACGAGGCGGCGGCAGGCGCGGCAGAAGAGGGGATGGGTGCGGTCATGGTGCAGGCAGGCCGGCCGAACACCGGGCCGGCAGGCAATCGATGCCACATTATCCGCGCCCGCCTGCGCCGAGCGGCCCGCCGCCAGTACGGTGGTAGCCTCGGAACCCGTGGCCGGCGTCAGGCCCGCCGATGCCCACTCCCGCCCTGCCCGCCGCCGATCGCCCCGCCCCCCGTGTCGATGCCGCCGACGTGCGGCGCGACCTCGTGCACCGGCTGTGCGCGCACCCGGTCCTGAAGGGCGTGGGCATGACGCTCGGCATGACAGGCTTCTTCGTTGCCTACTTCTACCTGCTGCGCCACCCGGTGTTCCCGGTCACCGAGATGCCGCGCATCGCGCTGGACCACTGGATCCCGTTCACGCCGCAGGCGCTGTGGGTCTATTTCACACTGTGGGTCTACGTCGCGCTGACGCCGGCTCTGCTGGCGACCCGGCGCGAATTGCTGGGTTTCGCGGGCTGGATCGGCGCGCTGTGCGCCTTCGGACTGGGAATTTTCTGGGCCTTCCCGACCGCCGTGCCGGCGCCGCTGATCGAGCCCGGCACGTATCCGGGATTCAGCGTGCTGCACGGTGTCGACGCGGCCGGCAATGCGTGTCCGTCGCTGCACGTGGCCGCGGCCGTGTTCTCGGCCGCGTGGCTGCACCGCGTGCTCCACCAGATGCAGGTCGGGCCGGCCTGGCGCGTGGCCAATGCGCTCTGGGCCATCGCGATCGTCTGGTCGACCGTGGCGGTGCGCCAGCACGTCGTTCTGGACGTGCTCGGCGGGCTCGTGCTGGGCGCGCTGTTCGCGATCCCCGCGCTTCGGTGGCAGGGCCGGCTGACGAGGGCTGCGGGCGAATATGATGCAGGCGCACGCGTGGCTGCCATGGACAGCCGAGCCCCAGGAGCCGAGGGATCGAGGGAAAACGCATGAGTTCGTTGAAGGAATTGCAGGATCTGGTGCAGGAACGGTTCGGCATTGCGCCGGCCGAGCTGGGTGGCGAAGCCTCGCTGCGCGACCACGGGATGGACTCGCTGGCGGTGGCCGAGCTGCTGTATGACATCGAGGATCGGCTGCACGTCACGCTACCCGAACGGGGCCTGAACGTCGACACGCTGGCCGGGCTCGCAGCCGTCGTCGACCACCTGCGGGCCTCGCAGGCGGCGTGAGCACGCCGGGCCGCCCCGAGGGCGAACTCCGAAGGGCGCAGCCCGAAGGGGTCCGGTGACGGCCCCGGGGCCCGTTCGGCCGTGATCGCGGTCACCGGCCTGGGCGTGATGGCGCCGCACGGCGCCGACCCCGACACGCTGTTCGACGCGTTGCTGCGCGGCGAGTCGGCGGTGCGGCCGGTCTGCCCTGAGCTCGCCCGCCCCGCCGCTGCCGCCACCGTACCCGGCTTCGATCCGGCGCCGTGGTTCACGCGGCTACAGCTCGCCGGCGTCGACCGCGTCAGCCAGCTCGCGGTCGCTGCGGCCGCCCGCGCGCGGCAGGACGCGGCGATTCCCGATGCACTGCCCGGCACCCGCATAGGCGTCTACGTCGGCTGCGCGCTCGGCGGCGGCGCGGCGCTCGAAGCGGCCTTCACTGCGCATGCGCGTGGCAGCCGCATGCCGCCGCTGTCGATCCCGGCCAGCATGGCCAACGCGCCGGCGGCGCTGGTGGCGCTGCGCCAGCGTGCGCTCGGCCCGGTGCTGACCTATGCGGTGGCGTGTGCCTCATCGGCGATCGCCATCGCCGAGGCTGCCAAGGCGCTGCGCTGCGGCGAGATCGATGTCGCGCTGGCAGGCGGTGCCGAAGCGCTGATCGTGCCCGGCGTGGTGCACGCCTGGCAGGCGATGCAGACGCTGGCGCGGCTCGATGACGGCCCGCCGGCGCGCGCCTGCCGCCCGTTTGCCGCCGATCGAAGTGGGTTCGTGCTGGGTGAGGGTGCGGCATTTCTGGTGCTGGAGACCCTGGCCTGCGCGCGTGCGCGGGGCGCGCGCGTGCACGCCGAACTCGCGGGTTGGGGCCTCGGCAACGACGCCCACCACCTGACCGCACCCGACGCTGCCGGCCAGGCACGCACGCTGCGCGCCGCGCTCGCGCTGGCGGGGCTGGCGCCGTCGGAGGTCGGCTACTGCAACGCCCACGGCACCGCCACCCCGGTCGGCGACGTCGTCGAGGCCCAGGCACTGCGCGAGGTCTGGGGGGGGGCGCTGCCGGAGCTGGCGGTGAGCTCGACGAAGGCGCTGCATGGCCACCTGCTCGGCGCCGCCGGCGCGTTGGAGGCGGTGGTCACGGTGCTGGCGCTGCAGCGCCGGCGGCTGCCGCCGAACGCGCACTGCGAACTGCCCGATCCCGCATGCGCGCTGCCGCTGGTGCCCGCCGGAGGCGCCGAGGCGCCGACCCTCTCGGCCGCGATCAGCAACTCGTTCGCCTTCGGCGGCAGCAACGCGGTGCTCGTGTTCCGGCGCGCCTGCGGCGCTTGACACCTGCCGGTCGGTCGCGGGTCGGTCGCGGGCCGGTCGATAGAATCGCCGGCTCCCCCATGCGCAACGATGCCCGAGCGGCCGCACCGGCCACCCCCGCGACACCGCCGACGAACTTTCTGCGGCAGGAGATCGAGCACGATCTCGCCAGCGGCGCACTCGACGGCCGCCACTTCGGCGGCAGCCCCGGTGACGCGGCGCACCACGCCGCCGGCGGGCTGGACCCGGCGCGCATCCGGACCCGCTTCCCGCCCGAACCGAACGGCTACCTGCACGTCGGTCACGCGAAGGCGATCTGCCTGAACTTCGGCCTCGCGCGCGACTTCGGCGGCGTGTGCCACCTGCGTTTCGACGACACCAACCCGGAGAAGGAAGAGCAGGAGTTCGTCGACGCGATCATCGAGATGGTGCGCTGGCTCGGCTTCGACTGGGAGGTCGGAGGACCGGGCGGCACGGTGTCGCACCTGTACTTCGCGAGCGACGACTTCGACTTCATGTACCGCGCGGCCGAGCTGTTGGTCGAGCGCGGCCTGGCCTACGTCGACGAACAGAGCGCCGACCAGATGCGCCAGCACCGGGGCGACTTCACGACGCCCGGCACGGACAGCCCGTTCCGCGCGCGCGCGCCGGCGGAAAACCTGGCACGCCTGCGCGAGATGCGCGACGGCCGCCACGCCGACGGCGCGATGGTGCTGCGGGCGAAGATCGACATGGCGTCACCGAACCTGAACCTGCGCGACCCGACGCTGTACCGCATCAAGCACGCAACCCACCACAACACGGGCGACCGCTGGTGCATCTACCCGATGTACACCTTCGCGCACCCGATCGAGGACGCGCTCGAACGTGTCACGCACAGCCTGTGCACGCTCGAGTTCGAGGACCAGCGGCCGTTCTACGACTGGCTGCTCGCGCGCCTGTCCGAGACCGTCACGCTGCCCGACGGGCGCGTGGTCGGGGGCCTGCTCGCGCCGCCGCTGCCGCGCCAGATCGAGTTCGGCCGCCTGAACCTGAGCTACGTCATCACGAGCAAGCGCAAGCTCAAGGCGCTGGTCGACGAGGGCCACGTCGACGGCTGGGACGACCCGCGCATGCCGACGCTGGCAGGGCTGCGCCGGCGCGGTTACACGCCGGCGTCGATCCGGCGCCTGGCCGACGAGAGCGGCGCCAGCAAGACCAACATCTGGATCGACTACGCGGTGCTGGAGTCCGCCCTGCGGCACGACCTCGAGGCTCAGGCGCCGCGCGCGATGGCGGTGCTGGACCCGGTGCCGCTGACGCTGACGAACTGGGCCGAGGTGTTCGGCAGCGCCGATCACCGCGAACCCTGCCGCGCCCCGGCGCACCCGCAGCGGCCCGAGCTCGGCGAGCGCCGCTTCGAACTCGGCCCCGCGC
This sequence comes from Rubrivivax sp., assembly GCA_040007675.1. GTDB lineage: Bacteria > Pseudomonadota > Gammaproteobacteria > Burkholderiales > Burkholderiaceae_C > Rubrivivax. The sequence goes on along the minus strand of JBDTUO010000011.1, from coordinate 5,755 downwards.
TGTGGATCGAGCGCGACGACTTCGCGGTCGCGCCGCCCAAGGGATTTCACCGGCTTCACCCGGGCAATCGGGTGCGGCTGAAGTACGGCGTCATCGTCGAGTGCACCGGATTCGACGTCGATGATGCGGACGGCCGGGTCACGCGGGTGCACGCCAGCGTCGTGCCGGACACCCGGAGCGGCACGCCGGGCGCCGACGCCGTCAAGGTCAAGGGCACGATCAGCTGGGTCGCGGCGCACGACGCGCTCGAGGCCACCGTGCGCCTGTACGAGCGCCTGTTCGCCGAGCCGCATCCGGACGCCGCGGGCGCCGACTTCCGCGCCGCGCTCAACCCGCACAGCCTTCAGGTGGTGCAGGGTTTCGTCGAACCGTCGCTGGCCGGCCTGCCGCCCGGCGAGCAAGTGCAGTTCGAACGCCACGGCTATTTCGTCGCCGATCGCAAGGACCATCGTCCGGCCGCACCGGTCTTCAATCGCATCACCGGGCTAAAGGACGGCTGGTCGCGCTGACGGCGGAACGGTACGGCGCTGGCGGCGCGCGCCTCCGGCAATCGCAAACTTCTGCAAAGCCGCTGGCGCCGCACGCGGTGTTCGGCGACAGTGGGGCCCACCCGCCATCGGCGAAGGAGGTTGTTGCCATGTCACGCTTGTTGTTCCTGCTCCCGCTCGGCGCCGTGCTCGCGGCGCTCGCCGGCCCGGCGGCGGCCACTGGCCGCGTCGAGGTCGTCTACGACCAGCCCGCGCGCTTTACCGACGCCGGGGTCGGCCCGATCGACCTCGACCGCACGCAGCACGCCCTGAACCAGCACTTCGCGCGCCTCGCGAGTCGCTTGCCCGACGGGCAGGTGCTGCGCGTGCAGGTGCGCGACGTCGACCTCGCCGGTCAGGTCGACCTGCTGTCGCACGACCGCGTGCGCATCTTCGGCCGCCCGCTCGACGGGCCGCGCCTGAGCCTGCGCTACGAACTCAGCGACGGCGCGAAACTGCTGCGCGCGGGTGATGACGAACTGGCCGACATCAGCTACCGCCTGCGCGCCGGCAGCGCGCCCCACACCGATGCACTGCCGTACGAACGGCGGCTGGTCGAGCAATGGTTCGTGTCCCGCGTGGCGCCGGTGGCGCGCACCGGGATGCGATGATCGCGGCCCCACAGCAACCGCGCCCCGGCGCGCCCGCGATGACCGACACGCCTGCCCGCCCCGCCCTTGCTTCGGGCCTCGCCGCCACCGCGGCCCTCGCGCTGCTGGCGGCGCTCACGGCGCCGCTCGCGGCCTCCGCCGCCGACGCCGTCACGACCGCCAGCGGTCTCGTCTACCAGAGCCTGACCGAAGGCAACGGGCCGCAACCCGCGGCGAGCGACGTCGTGCGGGTGCATTACCGCGGCACCTTCCCCGACGGGCGCGAGTTCGACAGCTCCTACGCCCGCGGCGAGCCGGCCGAGTTCCCGCTCAACCGCGTGATCCCGTGCTGGACCGAGGGCGTGCAGCGCATGAAGGTCGGCGGCAAGGCCAAGCTGATCTGCCCGGCGGCCATCGCCTACGGCAGCCGCGGTGCCGGCGGCGGTTCGATCCCGCCGAACGCCACGCTGCACTTCGACGTCGAACTGCTGGCCATCGCGAACAAGCGCTGAGCGCTGCGCCGCCGGCGCCGGTGCTGATCGAGTGCCGTCGCTCGCGCGGCAACCGGGTGTCAGGCTGGCGCCGGCTCGCCGCGCAGCCGCTTGACGCCGCTGACCAGCGCCAGGGCCACTGCGCCGACAACGAGCCCGACGGCGAGGTTGGCACCGGCGCTGGCAAGCCATCCGACAGCCGGGGACAGCGCCTCGACGAAGCGCTCGATCGGGTGCTGCAGCATGGGCAGACCGTGCACGACGATGCCACCGCCGACGAGGAACATCGCGGCGGTGCCGGCGACCGACAACGCCTTCATCAGCCACGGCGCTGCCACCAGGATGCCGCGCCCGAGCGCTGCCGTCGCGCCGCTGCGGCGGCTCAGTGCGAGCCCGAGGTCGTCGAGCTTGACGATCGCCGCGACGATGCCGTAGACCCCGACCGTCATCGCGATCGCGATCGTGACCAGCACCGACGCCTGCGTGGTCAGCGACGCGCCAGCGACGGTGCCGAGGGTGATCGCGATGATCTCGGCCGAGAGGATGAAATCGGTGCGCACCGCGCCCTGGATTCGATCTTGTTCGACGCCGCGCAGGTCGCCGCCTTCCTCGGACGCCGCCTTGCGCAGTGCGGCGTGGTGCGCCTGGTCGTCTTCCGGGCGGTGCAGCCAGCGGTGCGCCAGCTTTTCGACGCCCTCGTAGCACAGGAATGCGCCACCGATCATCAGCAGCGGCGTCACCGCCCACGGCGCAAACGCGCTGATCGCCATCGCGGCGGGCACCAGGATCGCCTTGTTGCGGAACGAGCCCTTGGCAACGGCCCAGACGACCGGCAGTTCGCGGTCGGGGCGCACGCCGGTGACCTGCTGGGCATTCAGCGCGAGGTCGTCGCCCAGCACACCGGCGGTCTTCCTGGCCGCCACCTTCGCCATCAACGAGACGTCGTCGAGCAGCGTGGCGATGTCGTCGATCAGGGCAAGCAGGCTGGAGGCCATCGGTCACGGTCAAGGGTTGGGCACTGCGTGATGCTAACCACGCGGCAAGGCACCGGCGCAACCGGCGCGGCCGCCGGGCATCAGGCCTGCCCAGGATGCACCGCAGGAGCGGCGAAATCGCGGCCGACGACGGCGCGTGCAAACAAGTAGTTCTGGCGGGCCCGATCGGACAGCTTGTCCATGTCGACGCTGCCCCCCGCATCGCACGGGAAGGCAAGCGCGCGACCCGGATTGAACAGCGACTGGAAGCGCAACTCGTACGCGCCGTGGGCGCGCACCAGACGACTGAAGTGGCTCATCGCTCGGTCCTCCAACTTGTTCCCCCGGCGCCGCGGCCGCATGCGCCAAAAGTAGTGCACGTGCTGGCGCGGCGCGAGGGATGCAGATCGATAGGGTCTGTCAGCGCGCGGTGGCACGGCGCGTCAGCCAACACCCGACGCCGTGTCCGACACGGCGCGACATGCCTGCCGCCCGATCACGGGCATGGCGCATGAAGCGGCGGTGCGATCCGTGCGCTTGGTAGGACAGCAACTACAACCACTTGCGCCAGCGGATGACCGACGCCGCCAGGCACGCCGCATATGGTCTCGACTCATCGGCCGCGAGCCCGCGACCGACTCGACAACCCAGATCGGACCGCTCGAGGTTCCGCGCGCCCCAGGGAGGATTCCATGCCGACACCACGCAATGCGCTGTATCTCTTCGTCGCGATGTTGTCGCTGGCGGTCGTCGCTTGTCAGCCGAGCGACCCGATCGTCGAGGCGGGCGCGCGCGTCACCCATCCGGTGATCCAGGTGCCCGACGGCAAGACGCTGCTCGCGCCGGCCCGGCCGGGCGTGCTGCAGGCCGCCTCGCTGACCTGAGCGGCGCCCGCCGCGGCGGCGCGAGGCCAGGTCGCGCGGGCGACCCGCGGCACGGCGCGCCACCCCCCTCGGTCCGGCGGGCCGGCCCGATAGACTGCGGCGCATGGCGCCTGCCCCTTCCCCGTCGGGCATCCGGGTCTTCCTCAGCTACGCACGCGAGGACGCGATCGCCGCCCAGTCCCTGGTCGACTGGCTGCGACGACACCGGTGTCAGGTGTTCTGGGACCAGGACATGGCGCCCGGCATCGACTGGGCGGAGATGCTCACCCGCGAGCTTGACGCCGCACAGTGCCTGATCGTGCTGTGGACGTCGGCCTCGGTGCAGAGCCAGTGGGTCCGCAACGAGGCGGACGCTGCGCTTCAGCTCGGCAAGCTGTGGCCGCTGCTGCTGGAGCCGGTGGCCCCGCCGTTGGCGTTCCGCCATCTGAATGCGATCGACCTGACGGGCTGGCGCGGAGATGCCGGGGATGTGCGCCTCGAGCGCCTGCTGGGCGCTTTGCGCAAACGATTCGAGGCCGATGGCGAGGCAGCGCTGACGGCGGCCGGCGTGAGTCCGGACCACCGGGAGCCGCCCGCCGACGATGCCGCCGATCCCAGCGAGTCCTCTGCCACGGCGCCCCCGGTGTCATTCGACGACCGGGTGCCGAGCGCGCGACCCCTCTGGCACTGGGCCCTGGCCGGAGTAGCGCTCTTGCTCTTGCTCTTGCTCGTGCTGATCGCCTGGGGGGTGCTGACGCGCTCGCCCGAAGGAGGCGGCAACATCGTCGGGCCCGGGGGCGCGGCGTCGAGCGCGGCGTCAAGCGCGGCGTCGAGCGCGGCGTCCGCGCCGTCTGCACCAGACGGTGACGCGGCGAGCGCAGCCACCCCCCCCAAACCGCCACCGAACCCCCGTCCCGCCCGCTGCGATCGCCTGCTCGGCGAAGCCCAGATCCGTGTCCTGCGAGCCGACGAACAGGCCTTCCTGCGTACACAGTGTCGCTGAGCGACGCTGGCTGCGATCGAGCGCAGGCGGCGTGCCGTTCAGCGCTTGACCGTACGCGCGCGGCGCATGCCGGCGCCGGCCGGATCGGGACGTGAACCGGTATCGCGCGGCGGCAGCCCGGTGTGCTGGGTCAGCAGCTGACCCGGCCGCGGCGCCCGCGCCGGGACGGGGCCGGCCGACGTGCTGTTCTTGCGCCGGGCGGCGACGTAGCCGCCGTCGGTTTCGGGTTGCCAGTGCGGGATCAGCTGCCGTTTGCCGTTGCCGATCAGGTCCGCCCGGCCCATGCGCTGCAGCGCCTCGCGCAGCAGCGGCCAGTTGTTGGCGTCGTGCCAGCGCAGGAACGCCTTGTGCAGGCGCCGACGGCGCTCGCCGCGAGCCACGTCGACGCGTTCGCCGCGCGCATCCCGGTGCACGCCTTTGAGCGGATTCATGCCGGTGTGGTACATCGCCGTCGCGCTGGCCATCGGGCTCGGGTAGAAGGATTGCACCTGGTCGGCCTTGAAGCCGTTGCGCTTGAGCCAGAGTGCGAGGTTCACCATGTCCTCGTCCGTCGTGCCCGGGTGCGCGGCGATGAAGTAGGGAATCAGGAACTGTTTCTTGCCGGCCTCGGCGCTGAAGCGGTCGAACAAGGCCTTGAAGCGGTCGTAGCTGCCGATGCCGGGCTTCATCATCTTGCCCAGCGGCCCGTCCTCGGTGTGCTCCGGCGCGATCTTCAGGTAGCCGCCCACGTGGTGCGTGACGAGCTCCTTCACGTACTCCGGCGACTGCACCGCGAGGTCGTAGCGCAGCCCCGAGCTGATCAGCACCTTCTTGACGCCGGGAATCGTGCGCGCCTTGCGGTACAGCTGCACGAGCGGGCCGTGGTCGGTGCCGAGGTTCGGGCAGATGCCCGGCCAGACACAGCTCGGCTTGCGGCACGCGGCCTCGATCGCCGTGCTCTTGCAGGCCAGCCGGTACATGTTGGCCGTCGGGCCGCCCAGGTCGCTGACGACGCCGGTGAAGCCCGGCACGGTGTCACGCATCTGCTCGATCTCGCGCAGGATCGAGCCTTCGCTGCGACTCTGGATGATGCGGCCTTCGTGCTCGGTGATCGAGCAGAAGCTGCAGCCGCCGAAACAGCCACGCATGATGTTCACGCTGAAGCGGATCATCTCCCAGGCCGGGATCTTGGTCGGGCCGTCGTGGCCGCCGGTGGCGTCGGCGTAGGCCGGGTGCGGGCTGCGCGCGTAGGGCAGGTCGAACACGTGGTCCATCTCGGCCGTCGTCAGCGGGATCGGCGGCGGGTTGATCCAGACGTCGCGCGCGGT
>JBDTUO010000010.1:0-22683 GCA_040007675.1 Rubrivivax sp. | reverse complement strand
TGATCGACGAGGCGCACCAGCTCACCAAGGACGCCTTCAACGCGCTGCTGAAGACCCTCGAGGAGCCGCCCGAGTACCTGAAGTTCGTGCTCGCGACGACCGACCCGGAGAAGATGCTGCCGACGGTGCTGAGCCGCTGTCTGCAGTTCAACCTGCGGCCGATGGCGCCCGAGGTCGTGCAGGACCATCTCGCACAGGTGTTGCTTGCTGAAGGTGTCGCGGCCGAGCCCGCGGCGCTGCGCCTGCTCGGCCGCGCGGCGCGCGGCTCGATGCGCGACGCCCTGTCGCTGACCGACCAGGCGATCGCCTACGGCGCCGGCCGCGTCGACGAGGCGGTCGTGCGGGCCATGCTCGGCACCGTCGACGCCGGGCACGCGCCGGCGCTGCTGGACGCAGTCGCGCGTCGCGACGGCGCGGCGCTGCTCGACGCCGTCGACGCGCTGCGGCGAGCCGGTGGCTCGGCCGGCGCCACGCTCGAGGCGATGGCGGCCCTGCTGCAGGCCGCCGCGGTCGAGCAGGCCGTGCCGGGCGCGACCGACGACGGCGACCCGGACGCGCCGGTGGTGCGGGCGCTCGCGGCCCAGTTGCCGGCCGACGAGTTGCAGTTGCTGTACAGCATCGTGCTGCACGGGCGCGCCGAACTGCCGCTGGCCAGCGACGAACACGGCGGGCTGACGATGCTGCTGCTGCGCTTGTTCGCGTTTCCGTCGGCCGGCGGAAACCCGGCGCCGCCGCCCCGCGTCTCGGTTCGGCCGGCCGCGCTGCGGGCCCCGTCTGCTGCTACGGTGCGCGTGACCGTGCCGCCACCGACGGCCGCCCGCCCGGGGCCGGCACCGATCGAGCGCCGGCCCGAGCGTGTCGCGGTGCCACCGCCAGCGGCGGTCGACCCCTCCGACCTCGATGCCGCACGAGCGCCCGATGAAGGGCTCGGCCTGCGCTGGCATGCCGTCGTGCTCCAGTTGATCGACGGCGGGCACGTGTCGGCCTTGACGCGCGAACTGGCCTGGCAGGCAGGGCTGCTGGCGATCGAAGGTGAGGGCGGCCCGGTGCCCTGCTGGCAGCTCGCGCTCGACCGCGAGACGCTGCGCGCGCCGGCGCTCGCTGACCGGCTGGCCGCCGCGCTGTCGGAGCTGCTGGGTGCGCCGCAGCAGGTCCGCGTCGACGCGGGACAGCCCGACGACACCCCGGCGCGGCGCGACGCCGCCGCGCGCGAACGGCGCCAGCGCGACGCGCAGCAGACGATCGAATCCGATCCGGTGGTGCGCACGCTGCTGTCCCAGTTCCGCGGCGCGCGCATCGTGCCCGGCTCGGTGAAACCCCTCCAGATCGACGGAAAGGAACGCCTCCCATGATGAAGAACCAGTTGGCCGGCCTGATGAAGCAGGCGCAGGCGATGCAGGACAACCTCAAGCGTGCCCAGGAAGAGTTGGCCAACATCGAGGTCGAGGGCGAGTCCGGCGCCGGCCTCGTCAAGGTGCTTATGACCTGCCGTCACGACGTGCGCCGCGTGACGATCGACCCGAGCCTGCTCGGCGACGACAAGGACATGCTCGAGGACCTCGTGGCCGCGGCGTTCAACGACGGCCTGCGTCGGGCGGAAGCGCTCAGCAGCGAGAAGATGGGCAAGCTGACGGCCGGAATGCCGCTGCCGGCGGGCATGAAGTTCCCGTTCTGACGCGCCGACGCGGTCCGCAACGATCACCACGTCCCCGCCATGGCCGAGCCGTCGCTCGACGCGCTGGTTGATGCGCTGCACCGCCTGCCCGGGATCGGTCAGCGGTCGGCCCAGCGCATCGCCTACCACCTGCTGCAGCACGACCGTGGCGGCGCCGAGCGGCTCGCAGGGGCGCTCGCGCACGCGGTCGCCGCGGTCCACCACTGCGCGCGCTGTCACACCTTCACCGAAGCACCGGTCTGCGCCACCTGCACTGACCCGCGGCGCGACCAGCGCCAGCTCTGTGTCGTCGAGACTCCGGCCGACCAGGCCGCGCTCGAGCGCACCGGCGGTTACCGCGGGCTGTATTACGTGCTGATGGGCCGGTTGTCGCCGCTCGATGGCATCGGCGTCGCGGCACTGCAAGCCGAGGGCCTGATGCAGCGTGCCGCCGAATCCGAACTCGAAGAGGTCATCCTCGCGACCGGCTTCACGGCCGAAGGCGAGGCCACCGCGCACGCGCTCGGCGAAGCGTTGCGCGCGCGCGGGCGTCGCGTCACGCGGCTCGCCCGCGGTGTGCCGGCCGGCAGCGACCTCGAGCACGTCGATCCGAGCACGATCGCGCACGCGCTGGTCGACCGTCGCTGAGGCCTTGCTGCTGTCGGCGGGCGCCGTGCCCGCCGGCTGCTCAACGCTGGGTCGGGCGCTGCTTGGCCGGGCTGGCAGCGCGCGCCGGTACGGCGCGATGGTTCTTGCCGCCACCGCCACGCGACGCGCTGGCCTTGCCGCCGGAGCGGTTCGGCAACATCACGACGATGCTGGACCGGGCCTTGAAGCGGTCACCGGTGCCGACCCCGTTCCACTTCGCGACCTGGCTGGCGCTGACGCCGTAACGCCGCGCCACGGCGCTCACCGATTCGCCGCGCGCGCCGGCACGAACGACCACCCGGCGCAACGACGGCCCCTCGGGCTGCAGCAGGATGGCGGCGTGTTCGGCCAGGTGCTCGTTGACGTCAGCCAGTTCGTGGGCCGGGCGCGGCACCAGCAGTGCCGAGCCCGCGCGCACCCGCATGCGCGGCGGGATGCGATTGACCTCCCGCAGCGCCGCTTCGCTCATGCCGACCTCGCGCGCGGCGTCGGCCACGCTGAGCGTGCGCGGCGCGACCCATGCGGTCCAGGTGGCGAGCGGGCCGCGGTGCCCCTGCAGGCTGCGCAGGAAGCGGTTCGCGTTGTCGTAGGGCAGCAGCAGCTGCGGCGTGCCGGCGGCGAGGATCACCGGCTGGTTCATCTGCGGGTTGAACTGCTGGAATGCCTCCAGGTCCAGCCCCGCCAGCTGTGCTGCCAGCGCGACGTCGATGTCGCGTTCGATCCGCACCGCGAGAAAGTAGGGGTGGTTTTCGAGCGCCGGCAGGCTGAGGTTGAACGCCCCCGGGCGCTGCACGAGGTTCCTGATCGCCATCAGCTTGGGCACGTAGTTTCGCGTCTCGAGCGGCATGTCCAGGCTGGCGTAGTCCTGCGGCCTGCCACGCGCAGCATTGAATCGTTTGGCGCGCTGCACGCTGCCCTGGCCCCAGTTGTAGGCGGCCAGCGCGAGCTGCCAGTCGTCGAACTGTGCGTAGAGCTGCTGCAGGTAGTCGAGCGCGGCGCGGGTGGACGCGATGACGTCGCGTCGGTCGTCGCGGAAGACGTTCTGCCGCAGGTCGAAGTCGCGTCCGGTCGCGGCGACGAACTGCCACATGCCCGCGGCGCTGGCCGACGACAAGGCCTGCGGGTTGAACGCACTCTCGATGAAGGGCAGCAGCGCGAGCTCCATCGGCAGGCCGCGGGCCTCGACTTCCTCGACGATGTGGAACAGGTAGCGGCTGCTGCGGTCCATCATGCGAATGACGTAGTCCGGCCGGCTCGCGTAGTACTCCTCCCACTTGCGCACGAGGTCGTTGTCGAGCTCGGGCATCGACAAGCCGTTGCGAACCCGCACCCAGAGGTCGGTGCGATCGGGGTCTGGTGGCAGCGCGGCACGTTCGCGGTTGCGCCAGCCCCCGCGCGGGGGCGGCGGCACCTCGGCCGCCGAAGTCGTCGCCACCGCGGACGGGCCGACCGTCGGCGGCGTTGCCGCGCTGGCCGCTGCAGCCGATGCCGAAGCCGCTGCGGATGCCGCGGCGGCGGAAGCTGTTCTCACGGTGGCCGCTGCGGCGGACGCGGCGCTCTCGGTAGCGGCGGCAGCAGCAGCAGCGGCGTCGGTGTTGGCCGGGTCGTTGAACGGACCGGTCGCACAGCCGGTCAACACCGCTGCGCCGAGCAAGACGATGGCCCGGCGCAGCGCGGCGATCATCGGAATGGTTCGTTGCACGGGCGAAAGGCGACAGTGCGGTCGAAGCGCGACGCGCGAGTGCCTCGCGCCGACGTCGTGGGCGTCACTAGAATGCCGGCCAACCGAAGCCCCAGGATCTGTACGGCTCACGCACTGGCGTGATGGCGCTCGGATCGGCTGCGCCGGCCTCGGGGCCGACGCGCAGCAGCCAGAGGTCGTTGTTGGCGGAAGTGGGGATCGGGTACAAGGGCATGACGCGAGACGAGTCGATTATAGAGTTGGGCGGGTGGCTGCAGACGCCGCCGGGACGCTACCTGCTGGGCTGGGAACAGGATCGCGTCGATCACGGGGTCGCAGATGCGTTCGGATTTCACGCGCTGCAGCTCGGGCTCCCCGAACTCGAGGGCTTGCGCGCGAACCGCATGCCGCATCGCTGGGTGGCAAGCGACTCGCTGGTGCTGCCGGCGGCGCTGGCGCCGGCACCTGCCGCCGAAGGTCTCAGCACCTCCCAACTCGGCCGCGTACCGGTGCAACTGCACTGTGAGTTCGATGCGCTGCCGTTCGCCGCCTCGAGCCTCGACCTGGTGTTGATGCCGCACGCGCTGGAACTGGCCCGCGACCCGCACCTGACCCTGCGCGAGGTCGAGCGCGTGCTGGTGCCCGAGGGGCGCTTGCTCATCACCGGCTTCAACCCGGCCAGTCTGTGGGCGCTGCGCCAGCGCGCCGGTCATGTGGGCCGCGCCGGAGCGCTCGTGCTGCCACGCGCGGGTGAGTTCATCGGCTACTGGCGGCTGCGCGACTGGCTCCGCCTGCTCGGCTTCGAGGTCGAAACGGGCCGCTTCGGCTGTTACCGGCCGCCGTGCCGCAGCGAGCGCTGGCTGCAGCGTTTCCGCTGGATGGACCCGCTGGGCGATCGCTGGTGGCCGGTGCTCGGAGCCAGCTACTACCTCAGCGCTGTCAAACGCGTGCGCGGCATGCGCCTGGTCGGCCTCGCGCGGCGCGGCAAGCGGCTCGTCCGGCCGGCGCACGCGGTGACGGCACCGCAACGGCGCGAGCCGGTGGACGTCGAGGCATGACCGCCGGAGGGGTGGACGGCGCCGCGCCGGTCGAGGTCTGGACCGATGGTGCCTGCAAGGGCAACCCGGGGCCCGGCGGCTGGGGGGCGTGGCTGCGGGCCGGGGCGCATGAGCGCGAGCTTTGGGGGGGTGCCGTGCTCACCACCAACAACCGGATGGAATTGACCGCGGTGATCGAGGCGCTGAGCGCGCTGAAGCGGCCGAGCCGCGTCGTGCTGCACACCGACAGCGAGTACGTGCGCAACGGCATCATGACCTGGATTCACGGCTGGAAGGCGCGCGGATGGCTCACCGCGAACCGCAAGCCGGTCAAGAACATCGACCTGTGGCAACGGCTCGACGTGGTGCGGTCCCGGCACGAGGTCGACTGGCGCTGGGTGCGCGGGCACTCCGGTGACCCGGGCAACGAACGGGCAGATGCGCTGGCGAATCGAGGCGCGAGCGAGTCGACGGCACGCGGCTGAGCCCGGCCACAAGGCCCCGCCCGCGCCTCAGACCGGGCGCAGCGGATACATTGCGCGCTAGTTTGTCGACTGTGCAACGATGAAATCCAAACTCACCGCAGGAATCGCGCTGGCCGGCATCGCTGTCGTTGCGGTGGCGGCCTGGTGGCTCCAGCAACCCCGCGCCGGCTCGCCTGCCGCTGCGGGCGGCAACGTGGCTGCGGCCGGCGCCGGCGCGTCGGGTGCCGCGCGGGGCGCGGACAGTGGCCCGGTGGCGGTGGAAGTCGGCGTGGTGCAGCGGATGCGGCTGGTCGACGACACCGAAGCGGTCGGCACGCTGCGTTCGCACCAGGGCGTGATGCTGCGCCCCGAGGTCAGCGGTCGCATCGCGGCGATCGGCTTTCGCGACGGGCTGGCGGTGCGCCGCGGACAGATGCTGGTGCAGCTGGACGACTCGCTGCAGCGCGCCCAGTTGCGCCAGGCCGAGGCCCAGGCCGGGATCGCGCAGACCCAGCTGCAGCGCAACCGCGAGCTGCTGACGCAAGGCTTCATCAGCCAGAGCGCGGTCGACCAGAGCGCGGCTGCGCTGGAGGTCGCGCAGGCGCAGGTGGCGCTGGCGCGCGCGCAGCAAGCGCGCATGCGCATCGTCGCGCCGTTCGCGGGCGTCGCCGGCATCCGGCTGGTGAGCGTCGGCGACTATGTCAAGGACGGCGCCGACCTCGTCAACGTCGAGGACACCTCGAAGGTCTGGGTCGACTACCGCCTCCCGGAACGGTTCCTCGCACGGGTGCGGCCGGGGCTGGTGGTCGATGTGCGCGTCGACGCGCTGCCGGGCCAGCGTTTCACGGGCGAGATCGCCGCGCTCGACTCGATGGTCGATGCCAACGGCCGCTCGCTGCTGGTGCGGGCCCGGGTCGACAACCGCCAGGGCACGCTGCGGCCCGGCATGTTCGCGCGGGCGCGCACGACGCTGGGAGTGCGCGACGACGCCCTCGTCGTGCCCGAGGAGGCGCTCGTGCCGCAGGCCGGCAAACAGTACCTGATCCGGGTCGCTGACGGTCCCAGGGGGCCGGTGTCGCAGCGGCTCGAGGCCGAGCTCGGGTCGCGCATCGACGGCCGCGTCGAGGTGCTGAGTGGTCTGGCCGAAGGCGACCGCGTCGTCACGGCAGGGCAGGCGCGGCTGATGCGGGGCGACGCGCTGCGGCTACGCATCGTGCAGGTCGGGCCGGCAGCGGCGCCGGCCTCGGGTGCGGCGTCGGCGGCGTCGACTCCTGCCGTGGGGCCGGCCGCGAGTGCTCCGGCGGTGCGGCCGTCGGCCTGAGCGCGCGGCGGGATCCCGATGCAGCTGTCCCAGACCGCGGTTCGCCGCCCGGTATTCGCCACCGTCCTGTCGCTGCTGATCGTGCTGGTCGGTCTGGTGTCGTTCGACCGCCTGTCGGTGCGCGAGTACCCCCGCATCGACGAGCCCATCGTCACCGTGCGTACCGACCTGACCGGTGCGTCGTCGGAGGTGATCGAGTCGCAGGTCACCAAGCCACTGGAGGACTCGATCGCCGGCATCGAGGGGGTGGACATCATCACCTCGATCTCGCGCTCGGAGCGCAGCCAGATCACGGTGCGCTTCAAGCTCGAGAAGGATCCGGACAACGCCGCCGCCGACGTGCGCGATCGTGTCTCGCGCGTGCGCGGCCGCCTGCCGGCCGCCGTGGACGAGCCGATCATCGCCAAGGTGGAGGCCGACGCGACGCCGACGATCTGGCTCGCGTACACCAGCTCGACGCTGTCGCCGCTCGAGATCACCGACCTGATCAACCGCATCGTCAAGCCACGCCTGCAGACGGTCCCTGGCGTGGCCGACATCCAGGTCGGCGGCGACCGCGCGTACGCGATGCGGATCTGGCTCGATGCCGACAAGCTGGCGGCCTACCGGCTGACGGTGCAGGACGTCGAGGACGCGCTGCGACGCCAGAACCTGGAGGTGCCGGCCGGCCGCATCGAGAGTCAGCAGCGCGAGTTCAGCGTCACGGCTCGCACCGACCTCAACACGGTGCCGCAGTTCGCCGGCATCGCGTTGCGGGTGGCCAATGGCTACACGGTGCGGCTGCGCGACGTGGCGCGGATCGAGGAGGCGGCTGCGAGCGAGCGTTCTCGCGTGCGCCTCAACGGGGTGCCGTCGATCTCGACCGGTGTCATCCGCAACGCGACGGCCAACCCGCTCGAGGTGTCTGCCGGCGTGCGCGCGGTGATGCCGCAGATCCAGCGCGACCTGCCGGATTCGGTCACCGTCGTCCAGGCGAACGACAACTCGGTCTTCATCGACCGCTCGATCAAGGCCGTCTACCGCACGGTGGCCGAGGCCGTGGTGCTCGTGGCACTGGTGGTGTTCGTGTTCCTGCGCACGCTGCGGGCGTCCATCATCCCGCTGGTGACGATCCCGGTCAGCCTGATCGGGTCGTTCGCGCTCATCGCCGCCGCCGGCTTCACGATCAATACGCTGACCCTGCTGGCCCTGGTGCTCGCGATCGGGCTGGTCGTCGACGACGCGATCGTCGTGCTCGAGAACATCTACCGCCACATCGAAGAGGGGCTGCCGCCGTTCCAGGCGGCGCTCAAGGGCATCCGGGAGATCAGCTTCGCGGTCGTCGCGATGACGCTGACGCTGGCCGCCGTGTTCGCGCCGCTGGTCTTCACGCCGGGGCGCACGGGGCGGCTGTTCGGCGAGTTCGCGCTGACGCTGGCCGGTGCCGTCGTCGTCTCGGGCTTCGTCGCGCTGACGCTGACGCCGATGATGTGCAGCAAGCTGCTGCGCCACAACCCGAACCCGAACCGCTTCGACCGCGGCATGGAGCGCCTGCTGGTGGGGCTGTCCGAGCGCTACCGGCTCGCCCTCGGCTGGGCGCTCGACCGGCGCTGGATCGTGCTGCTGGTGATGCTGGCGGCGGCCGGCACGAGCGCCTGGCTGTACACCCACACGAAGTCCGAGCTGGCGCCGATCGAGGACCGCGGCGTGATCATCATGCCGGTGCGCGCGCCCGACGGTTCGACGCTCGGTTTCACCGCGCGCTACCTCGACGCGATCGATGCGATCGGCGCCGAGTTCCCCGAGTTCGATCGCCGCTTCATGTTCATGGGCGGCGGTGTCGTCTCGCAGGGCACGGCGTTGTTCCGCACGGTCGACTGGGCCGAACGCTCCCGCACCACCCGCGACCTCGTGCAGGCGCTGCTGCCCAGGGTCTCTGCGCTGCCGGGCGTCAGCGCGTTCCCGATCACGCCACCGAGCCTGGGCCAGGGATTTCGCTCGCGACCGCTCGAGTTCGTGATCCAGACGAGTGCGCCGTACACCGAACTGGCGCAGGTCGCGCAGGGCATGCTGACCGAGATGGCCAAGAACCCCGGCATCGTCCAGCCCGACATCGACCTTCAACTCAACAAGCCCGAGATCTTCATGGAGGTCGAGCGTGATCGGGCGGCCGACATGGGCGTCAGCGTCGAGGCCGTCGCGCGCACCGTGGAGACCATGCTCGGCGGCCGCAACGTCACGCGCTACAAGCGCGATGCCGACCAGTACGACGTCATCGTCCAGACCGAGAGCAGCGGCCGCAGCACGCCCGAGGACATCGAGCGCCTGTTCGTGCGCGGGCGCAACGACACGATGCTGCCGCTGTCGTCGCTGGTTCGGGTGCGCGAGGCCGTCAGCCCGCGCGAACTGAACCACTTCAACCAGCGCCGCTCGGTCACGATCACCGCCAACCTCGCCCCGGGGTACTCGCAAGGCGAGGCGCTGAGCTTCATGGACGAGACGGCCGCCCGCGTGCTGCCGCAGGGCTACGTGACCGAGCTGAACGGCGTCAGCCGCGAGTTCCGTTCGTCTTCGGGGGCGCTGAGCCTCGTGTTCGTGCTTGCGCTGCTGTTCATTTTCCTGGTCCTGGCGGCGCAGTTCGAGAGCTTCATCGACCCCTTCGTGATCCTGATCGCGGTGCCGCTCAGCTCGGTCGGCGCGCTGGTGGCGCTGAACCTGACAGGCGGCACGCTGAACGTCTATTCGCAGATCGGGTTGATCACGCTGGTGGGCCTGATCAGCAAACACGGCATCCTGATCGTCGAGTTCAGCAACCAGCTGCGCAAGCAGGGGCGGTCGGTGCGCGACGCGGTGATCGAGTCGGCCACCCTGCGCCTGCGTCCCATCCTGATGACGACCGGTGCGATGGTGCTCGGTGCGCTGCCGCTGGCGCTGGCCGACGGCGCAGGCGCCGAGAGCCGGCAGCAGATCGGCTGGGTGATCGTCGGCGGGATGTCGCTCGGCACGCTGTTGACGGTCTTCGTCGTGCCGACCGTCTATACGCTGCTCGCGCGACGCCGTACGCCGGGCGAGATCACGACACCGGTGGACGAGACCCCGCACCACGAGCCGGCGGCACGCGGCGAGGCGCAGCGCAGCGCCTGAGGCACGGCGCGACGCGGGCGTCGCACGCGGTGCAGCCCTGCCGGCCGTGCCGCCCGGTCAACCGCCGATGTAGTGCATCTCGACGCGGCGCTCGCCGCTGCCGAGATCGGCCCCGCGCTCGCCGCGCAGCTCGCTGTAGCGGTCGCTGCGGCCGAGCCAGATCTCGGCGATCGCGGCCGACAGTTCGGCGTCGCTGGCCCCGCCCCGCAGCAACGCCCGGAGGTCGTGGCCGCGCGACGCGAACAGGCACAGGAACAGCTTGCCCTCGGTCGACAGCCGTGCACGGTTGCAGTCGCGGCAGAAGGCCTGGGTGACGCTGGAGATGACACCCACCTCCCCGCCGCCGTCCGCATAGCGCCAGCGTTGCGCGGTCTCGCCCGGAGCGGACGCCGCCAGCGGTTCGAGCGGGAAGGCCGAGCCCAGCCTGCGCACCACCTCGGCCGATGGCAGGACCTCGTCCATGCGCCAGCCGTTGGTGGCCCCGACGTCCATGTATTCGATGAACCGCAGCACGACGCCCGGTCCGAAACGCTCGCGAACATGGCGTGCCAGCGGCACGATCTGGCCGTCGTTCGTGCCGTGCTTGACGACCATGTTGATCTTGATCGGGCCGAGCCCGGCCTGTACCGCGGCGTCGATGCCGCGCAGCACGTCGGCGACCGGGAAGTCGACGTCGTTCATCGCGCGGAACACGGCGTCGTCGAGTGCGTCGAGGCTGACCGTGACGCGGCGCAGGCCGGCTGCCTTCAGCGCTTCGGCCTTGCGCACGAGCAGGCTGCCGTTGGTCGTCAGCGTCAGGTCGAGCGGCGCGCCGGCGGGCGTGCGCAGCGCGGCGAGCATGCCGACCAGCGTCTCCAGCCCCTTGCGCAGCAGCGGCTCGCCGCCGGTCAGCCGCAGCTTGTGCGCGCCGTGGCCGACGAACAGCGCGGCCAGACGCGTGATCTCCTCGAAGCTCAGCAACGCGCCCTGCGGCAGGAAGTGATAGCTGCGGTCGAAGACCTCCTTGGGCATGCAATAGCTGCAGCGGAAGTTGCAGCGATCGGTGACCGAGATGCGCAGGTCGTGCAGCGGCCGCGCCAGGCGGTCGGCGAGATGGCCGGTCGGTGCAGCGAGCACCGACGGGATGCGCGGCACCGCGGCAGCGACCCGCTCGTCGACCAACGGAATGACACGTTCGCCCATCCGGCGATTGTGCCGCGTGGCGTCAGCCGGCGCCGCCGGGCTGCAGGGTGGCCACGTCGACCGCGCGGCGGCCACCGTCGAAACGTGTGCGCCAGTAGGCCGAGCGCAGGTTTTCGACCCGCACCTGTGCGCCGGTGCGCGGGGCGTGGATGAAGCGGCCGTCGCCGAGGTAGATGCCGACGTGCGAGTGGGCGCGCTGCAGCGTGTTGAAGAACACGAGGTCGCCCGGCTGCAGCGCGTCAGCGTCAACCGCCTGCCAGCCGCTCTGCCGGGCCTGTTGTTCGGCCAGACGCGGCAGCGTCCAGCCGCGTGCGGTGGCGAATACTTGGCGCGTGAAGCCGCTGCAGTCGAACCCCTCCGCGAGGCTGCTGCCGCCGAGGCGGTAGGGAGCGTCGAGCAAGTTCAGCGCCGCCAGCACGACATCCGACGCCTCGGTGAGGGACGCCGGCGCCCATCCGCGGCGCTCAATTAGCGTGCGAAGCGGGTCGGCGTCGGTCGCCGGCGTGGACGGCGGGGCCCCTGGCGTCGCGCACCCGCACAGCGCACAGACGACGGCCAAGACCCCGGCGGCGGGCCAGGGTCGCCGGCATGGCGATGGTGCAGGCATCACGGGCGCCGACAATAGGCGTCGGCCGAGCGCGCTGTCAATGCAGCGTGCGGTCTTGTGTGCCAACCACGCCACGGAGGATGTTGCGATGTTCAAGGCCTTGCTGCTCGACAAGGGGGACGACGGGTCCTTTCGCTGCACGCTGAGTGAACTCGACGAGGACCGCCTGCCAGACGCCGACGTGCTCGTGCGGCCGGAGTACTCGACGCTGAACTACAAGGACGCGCTCGCGTTGACGAACCGCGCGCCGGTGGTGCGCCAGTGGCCGATGGTGCCGGGCATCGACGGCGCCGGCACCGTGCTCGCCAGCCGCGACCCCGCGTGGCGCGAAGGTGACCGCGTGGTGCACAACGGCTGGGGCGTCGGCGAGACGCATTGGGGCTGCCTGGCCGCGCGCGCGCGCCTGAAGGGCGACTGGCTGGTGCGTCTGCCGGAGGCGTTCACGCCGCGCCAGGCGATGGCGATCGGCACCGCGGGGTACACCGCGATGCTCAGTGTGCTGGCGCTGGAGCGGCACGGTCTGCAGCCCGGCGACGGCGAGGTGCTCGTCACCGGTGCCACCGGCGGCGTCGGCAGCGTCGCGCTGGCCTTGTTGTCCCGTCTGGGCTTTCAAGCGGTGGCAGCCAGCGGCAAGCCGCAGGAGGCCGACTACCTGACCGCGCTCGGCGCCACCCGCGTGATGCCGCGCGCCGAGCTCGGCGTGGCCGGCAAACCGCTGCAGAAGGAGCGCTGGGCCGGCGTGATCGACGCGCTCGGCAGCCACACGCTGGTCAACGCGCTGGCGCAGACACGCTACGGCGGCGTCGTCGCCGCCTGCGGGCTGGCGCAGGGCATGGACCTGCCGGCCAGCGTGGCGCCGTTCATCCTGCGCGGCGTCACGCTCGCCGGCATCGACAGCGTTATGGCACCGCGTGCGTTGCGTCAGCAGGCCTGGGACCGACTGGCGCGCGACCTCGACGTCGACAAGCTGGAGCGCATGGTGCACGAGATCGGCCTGGCCGATGCGCCCGCGGCGGCGCAGCGGGTGATGGACGGACAACACCGCGGCCGCACCGTGGTGCGCATCGATTGACCCGGTCGCGCCGGCGTCAGAACGGAATCGGGGCACCGGTCCACGCTGCGTCGAGCGGGCGGGCGCGGGCGAGTGCCCACGGCGCACTGTGCCAGCCGTCGCACGCGTTGCGGCCGGGGCGTCGGCGCACCATGTTCCACAGCCCTTTGCAGCGCGCGTAGAAGGAAAAGAAGCGCAGCACCTGCGCGACCTGCCGCGCGTTCGGCGCCGCCACGCTGCAGATCAGCTTGTCATCCGACAGGCCACGGTCGGTCAGCGTCACGGCTCCCCACGCGCGCACCCGCAGCCGGGTGCCGAACGGCAGGCGGGGCCCCAGCACCACGGCGTCGAGCAGGTCGCCCTCGAGTCCGAGCAGATTCGGCACGGCACCGTAGTTGAAGGGGCAGGGCAGCGGCGAGATGAAGTGGACGCGGCCGGCCGGGTCGCGCTTGAGAAAGCTGCCGCGCGGCACCTCGATCAGCACCTCGAGCTCCGGCGCCTCGGCGGCCGCGACCGGAGCGGGCGGGCTCATCCGCGCGCCGGCGGCACGGGCAGCGGCACCATCACCGGCTGCCCCGGCGCGCTGCAGCCGGTGTCGCAGCAGCGGCCGGGCTGACGGTTGCGGGTGATCGTGCGCTCAGGGTCCGCCGCGAGCACGCCGCGGTCGAGCAGGCGTTCGACCAGCGCCACCTTGTCGCCGACCGGGTACTGGCGCCAGATCTCCTGCTTCATCGCCGCCGGCGAGCCGCCGCCGTGCAGGCTGATGACGGAGTACCAGCCGCCCTGGTACGAGGCGGTCAGGTCCTCGATGAAGCGCGCCACCTCGATGCGCTTGTCGTACGGCACCGCCGGGTTGGCGCGCAGCACCTCGGCCAGCGTGGCCGCGGTGGCGGGGTTGTGGTCTTCGTCGGGGCCGGGCAGCGCGACGACGAGACCGCCGGAAACCTCGTGCGCCAGCCGGTGCATGTCGTAGATCTGGGTCGCCAGCAGCAACTTGCCGATGTTGGCGAACACCGGTTCGGGCATGAAGTTTCCGCTCAGCGGATCGGCGCTGCCGTAGACGCTCGCCGCGACGCCACAGGCGTAGAAACCTTCGGTGATCTTGATCAGCTCGACCATCGGGTCGCGCAGGTTGGCCGTCTCGCCGGGGTCGAAGCCGTTGGCCTCGCACATCAGCGCGCCGGCGCCGATCAGCAGGTCGCCGAAGCCCGCGCGCGCACCGATGCAGCTGTGCCGGTGGTGGGTGGCGTAGCTGTAGGTCAGCACGTGGCTGTGCTCCCACTCGCCGGCGTAGAACACGCGCTCCCACGGCACGAATACGCGGTCGAACACGAGCACACCGGTGGATTGGCCATAGCGGCGCGAGAACAGCGCCGCCCCGTGTTCGAGCTTGTCGCCCGGGCGTCCCGCCGGACGCGCGACGATCGTCAGGCCGGCGACGTCGCAGGGTACGGCGCAACAGACCGCGAAGTCGGCATCGGCCTCGGTCATCTGGCGACCCGGCATGACCAGGAACTCGTGCATGTAGGGCGCGCCGGTGACGATCGCCTTCGTGCCGCTGATCACGATGCCGTCGGTCCGCCGTTCGACCACGTGCAGGTAGGTGTCGGGGTTGGCCTGCTCGTGCGGGCGGCGGCTGCGGTCGCCCTTGGCGTCGGTCATCGCGATGCCGACACACAGGTCCTCGTCCTGCACGTGGGCCAGGTAGGCCTGGAAGCGTGCGCGGTGTTCGGTGCTGCCGCGCGCGTCGTCGATGCGCGCGGTGACCTGCGCGAGCGCGTTGAGCGCATCGTTGGCGAGGTAGCGCTGCGCGCAGCCGGTTTCCTGGCACAGCAGCCGCACCGCCTCGAGCTTGTTGAGCAGGTCACCCGCCGACTCATTGACGTGCAGCATGCGGTTGACGCGCCGGCCGCGCGTGGACTGGACCGCGGTCATCAGCGGTGCCTTGGCGGCATCACGCGCAAAGTCGTACCCGACCGCCATCGCGTTGACCCCGGGCCGCAGCTCGGGCGCGTCGACGACGCTGGCTATGCGTCGGCCATCGACGTAGACCACCGGGTGGTGGCGGCGCAGCGAGGCCCGGTAGTCGTCGCCGGACATGAAGCGCCCGTCTTCGACGGCGGCGGCGGCGGGCAGGGCAGCGTTCATGCGAACTCCTGGTGGCGGCAGAAAACGGCAATCGGCGGCGGCGCAACGAGGCCGGCAGCGTCGTGTTCCGGATTGATTTGAACACTGTTCAATCTTTGCATCAATCGTATATTCGGGCATGCCCGTTCAAGCGGCCCGCGCCACCGACCCGCGCCATCACGCGCGCCGCGCGCGTGTCGCCGCGCTTGCCGCGGGGCGGCGCGCCCACGTGCTCGCGGCGGCCCGCGCCGCCTTCCTGGAACTCGGGCTCGAGCGCGCGCGCCTGCGCGAGATCGCGCGCCGTGCCGGCTATACGCCGGGGGCGCTGTACAGCTATTTCGACAGCAAGGAGGCGGTCTACGCGGCGCTGCTCGGCGAGTCGCTCGAACGCCTGAACGCGCGGGTGGCGGCGGCCGACCCCGGAGTCGACGCGGCCGAGGCGCTGCGCCACGCCGCGCTGGCCTTCTTCGACTTCTATCGCGAACACCCGCGTGACCTCGACCTCGGTTTCTACCTGTTCCAGGGCATGCAGCCGCGAGGTCTGACGCCGGCGCTCAACGCGACCCTCAACGCTCGCCTGCGCGACGCGCTGGCACCGGTGCAGGCGGCGCTCGAGCGGCTCGGCGTCGATGCGACGCAGGCGCAGGCGGAGACGACGGCGCTGTTCGCCCATGCCGTCGGCCTGCTGCTGCTGAGCCACACCGGGCGCATCCGCATGTTCGGCCAGGCGTCGTCGGCGCTCTTCGGGCAATACCTGGATGCGCTGCTGGCGCGCGCGTCGGCGGCGGCTGCACCGGCGAGACGACCGCGCAGGCCCGCACGGTGATGCAACGCATGGACGCCACCCGCGGCGCGCTGGTGCTGGTCGATCTGCAGGCCCGATTGATGCCGGCCATCGACGGCGCCGCCCGCGTGCTGGCCAACGCACAACTGCTGGCCGAGGCCGCGCACGCCGTCGGCGTTCCGGTGTTCGGCACCGAGCAGAACCCGGCCGGTCTGGGGCCGAACGTCGATGCGTTGCGACAGCACTGCGAACGCACTCTCTCCAAGCTGCATTTCGACGCCTGCGAGGACGGCCTGCTCGACGTCGTGCAGGCGAGGCCGGACATCGTGATCGCCGGGTGCGAGGCCCACGTGTGCCTGCTGCAGACGGCGCTCGGGCTGCGCCGTGCCGGACGTGAGGTCTGGGTCGTGGCCGATGCCTGCGGCTCGCGCCGCGCCGCCGACCACGTGCTGGCGATGCAGCGGCTGCGCGACGGCGGCGCGGCGCTCGTGAGCACCGAGATGGTGGTGTTCGAATGGCTGGCGCACTGTCGGCACCCGGCGTTCCGCGCGCTGCTCGCGCGGGTGAAGAACCACTGAGGCAGGCGCCCGGCCCGGCGCCGCCCTAACAGGAGATACCTATGCAATACGCCGATTTCCATCGTCGCTCGATCGAGGACCGCGACGCATTCTGGGCCGAAGAGGCGCAACGAATTCACTGGCAACACCCGTTCACGCAGGTCTGCGACACGTCGAATCCGCCGTTCACGCGCTGGTTCGTCGGCGGCAAGACCAACCTGTGCCATAACGCGGTCGATCGCCACGTCGAGGCGCGTGGCGACCAGAACGCGCTGATCTGGGTCTCGACCGAGACCGGGCAGGAAAAGGTCTACAGCTTTCGCGCGCTGCAGGCCGAGGTCGAGCGCATGGCGGCGATGCTGCTGGCGCTCGGCGTCAAGAGCGGGGACCGCGTGCTGGTCTACATGCCGATGATCCCGGAGGCGGCATTCACGATGCTGGCCTGTGCGCGCATCGGCGCGATCCACTCGGTGGTCTTCGGCGGCTTTGCGAGCCACAGCCTGGCCAGCCGCATCGACGATGCCGAACCGGTGGTGATCGTCAGCGCCGACGCCGGCAGCCGCGCCGGCAAGGTGATCCCGTACAAGGGCCTGCTGGACGAGGCGATCGAGCGCGCCACCCACAAGCCCGCCCGGGTGCTGATGGTGGATCGGGGGCTGGCCGAGATGAAGATGCTGCCCGGGCGCGACGCCGACTACGCGGCGCTGCGGGCCGAGCACCTCGATGCAAGGGTGCCGTGCACCTGGGTCGACAGCACGCACCCGAGCTACACGCTGTACACGTCGGGCA
The DNA here is from genome assembly GCA_040007675.1 of Rubrivivax sp. Taxonomy (GTDB): domain Bacteria; phylum Pseudomonadota; class Gammaproteobacteria; order Burkholderiales; family Burkholderiaceae_C; genus Rubrivivax. The sequence goes on along the minus strand of JBDTUO010000010.1, from coordinate 5,658 downwards.
CGACCGGTCGGCCGAAGGGCGTGCAGCGCGACACCGGCGGCTACGCGGTGGCGCTGGCCGCCAGCATGACGCACATCTTTCTCGGCAAGGCCGGCGAGACCTACTTCAGCACGAGCGACATCGGCTGGGTCGTCGGCCACAGCTACATCGTCTACGGCCCGCTGATCGCGGGCATGGCGACGATCATGTACGAGGGCCTGCCGGTGCGGCCCGACGCCGCGATCTGGTGGAGTCTGGTCGAGAAATACAAGGTGACGTCGATGTTTTCGGCACCGACCGCGATCCGGGTGCTGAAGAAGCACGATCCGGCAGCGCTCAAGCGGCACGACGTGTCCAGCCTGCGGGCGCTGTTCCTCGCCGGTGAGCCGCTCGACGAACCCACCGCAACCTGGATCGGCGAATCGCTCGGCCGGCCCATCATCGACAACTACTGGCAGACGGAGACCGGCTGGCCGATCCTGACGATCTGCAACGGCATCGAGAAGGCGCCGGGCAAGCTCGGCTCACCCGGCAAGGCGGTCTACGGCTACGACGTCAAGCTGATCGACGAGAACACCGGCGAGGAGCTCACCGCGCCGAACCAGAAGGGCGTGCTCGCGATCGAGGGGCCGCTGCCGCCGGGCTGCATGCAGACCGTCTGGCGCGACGACGATCGTTTCGTCGAGACCTACTGGAACAGCATCGCGGGCCGGCAGATCTACAGCACCTTCGATTGGGGGCTGCGCGACGAGGACGGCTATTTCTTCATCCTCGGGCGCACCGACGACGTCATCAACGTCGCCGGCCACCGGCTGGGCACGCGCGAGATCGAGGAGTGCATCTCGGGCCACCCGAGCGTGGCCGAGGTGGCGGTGGTCGGCGTCGCCGACACGCTGAAGGGGCAGGTCGCGATGGCCTTCGTGGTGCTGCGGGACGTCGAGATGGCGGCCGAACCGAACGCGGCGCTGAAGCTCGAAGGTGAGCTGATGAAGCAGGTCGATGCCCAACTCGGCGCCGTTGCACGGCCGTCGCGGGTGCGTTTCGTCTCGATGCTGCCCAAGACGCGCTCGGGCAAGCTGCTGCGGCGCGCGATCCAGGCCGTCTGCGAGGGGCGCGATCCGGGCGACCTGACGACGATCGAGGACCCGAGTGCGCTGCAGCAGGTGAAGGACGTGGTCGCCGGCGGGTGACGGGTTGACGCTGAACGGCCTCCCGGCGCCGGGGGCCGTCGATCGGGGGACGCCACGCGGGCGATGGTGCGCGCCGCGTGGCCTGACGACACTGGCTTGCCTGATCCCCGAAGGAGCCACGATGCCGATGCGCCGCCATGTCCTTGCCGCCTGTGCCACCTTGCCGTGCTGGGCGACCGCCGCACCCGCGCGTGGCGCGGCCGCGCGTGGCGCCGCGCCGGCGTTGATGCGGGCCCGCATCGCACCGGACGGCATGCACCCACGCGGTTGGCTGGTGAGCGAGAAGCTCGACGGCGTGCGGGCCCTCTGGGACGGCGCGACGCTGCGCCTGCGCAGCGGCATGCGGATCGCTGCGCCGCCCGACACCTGTGCCGGCTGGCCGGCGCGCGTGATCGATGGCGAACTCTGGGCCGGCCGCGGCGGCTTCGAGGCGGTTGTCGGCACGGTGCGACGGCTGCAACCCGATCTCGCCGCGTGGCAGGCGCTGCGCTTCTGCGCGTTCGACCTGCCGGGCTCCCCCGATCCGTTCCGCGCCCGCGCGGCCGCGCTGGCGGTCGAGGTCGCCGCCGTGCGGGCGCGTCAGCCGCGCAGTGCGCTGCACGTCGTCGTCCAGGGCGAACTGCCCGACGCCGCCGCGCTGCAGCAACGCCTCGCCGCGGTCATTGCGGGTGGCGGCGAGGGCCTGATGCTGCACCGGGCCGACGCGACGTGGCAGGCCGGTCGCAGCGACGCGCTGCTCAAGCTCAAGCTCGCGCACGACGCCGAAGCCCGCGTGATCGCGCACGAAACCGGCCACGGCCGCCTCGCCGGCCGCCTCGGCGCGCTGCGGGTTCGCGCGGCCGATGGTCGCGAGTTCCGACTCGGCAGCGGATTCAGCGATGCCGAACGCTCGGCGCCACCCCCCGTCGGCAGCATCGTGAGCTACCGCTACCGCGGCCTGACCGACGCCGGCCTGCCGCGTTTCGCGAGCTTCCTGCGGCGCCGGCCGGACGGCCTCTGAGATGCGCCTGCTGCGCGGCAAACCCTACAGCACGTCGCTCGCGTAGTCCGCGAGTCGCGAACGTTCGCCGCGAGCGAGCGTGACGTGGCCGCCGTGCGGCCAGCCCTTGAAGCGGTCGACGGCATAGGTCATGCCGCTCGAGCCCTCGGTCAGGTAGGGCGTGTCGATCTGCGCGAGGTTGCCGAGGCAGACGATCTTGGTGCCGGGACCGGCGCGCGTGATCAGCGTCTTCATCTGCTTCGGCGTCAGGTTCTGCGCCTCGTCGATCAGCACGAACTTGTTGAGGAAGGTGCGGCCGCGCATGAAGTTCAGGCTCTTGATCTTGATCTTGCTGCGCACGAGGTCGTTGGTGGCCGCGCGGCCCCAGTCGCCGGCGGTGGTGTCGCTGCGCGCCAGCACTTCGAGGTTGTCGTCGAGCGCGCCCATCCAGGGCCCCATCTTCTCTTCCTCGTTGCCGGGCAGGAATCCGATGTCGTCACCGACCGGAACCGTCACGCGGGTGACGATGATCTCGCTGTACCGGCGCTCGTCGAGCACCTGGCTCAGCCCGGCCGCGAGGCTGAGCAGCGTCTTGCCGGTGCCGGCGGTACCGGCCAGCGTGACGAAATCGCAGTCGGGGTCCATCAGCAGGTTGAGCGCGAAGTTCTGCTCGCGGTTGCGCGCGGTCACGCCCCACACCGCGTTCTTCGCGTGGCCGTAGTCGCGCAGCGTCTTCAGCACCGCCGACTTGCCGGTGATCTCGGTCACGCGCGCATACAAGGGCGCGGCGCCGGGGGTTTCCAGGTAGACGAACAGGTTGACCATCAGCGCCGGCACCAGCGGGCCGCTGACCCGGTAGTACGTGTGGCCGCCCTGTTGCCAGCTCTCCATGGTCTTGCCGTGCCGCTCCCAGAAGTCGCCTGGCAGGGCCAGCACGCCGGTGTACAGCAGGTCGCCGTCCTCCAGCGTCTTGTCGTTGAAGTAGTCCTCTGCCGCCAGCCCGAGCGCGCGCGCCTTGACGCGCATGTTGATGTCCTTGGACACCAGCACGACCTCGCGCTTGGGCGCCTGCTCGCGCAGCCCCTGCACGACGCCGAGGATCTGGTTGTCGGCCTTGCCCTGCGGCAGCCCGGCCGGCAGCCTGACGTCGAGCAGCTGGGTCTGGAAGTAGAGCTTGCCGCCAGCCTCGCGGTGGCCGGTGCGCGCGAGCTCGATGCCGGCCTGCGGGTCGATCGGCCCGCCAGGCGCGCCGACATCCAGACGCGCCAGCGCGTCGAGCTCTCGGCTGACCTGACGGGCGTTGCGCGCGACTTCGCTCATGCCGCGCTTGTGGCTGTCGAGTTCCTCCAGCGTGATCATCGGCAGGAAGACGTCGTGTTCCTCGAAGCGGAACAGGCAGGTCGGGTCGTGCATCAGCACGTTGGTGTCGAGCACGAAGAGCTTGTGCGGCCCGCTGCCACGCGGTGACCGAACGCGCGGCCGGGGCGCGGCCGTCACGGCGGCTGCGGGGGCGGGCGTCGACCGCGCCTGGCGCGTCGTCACGAGGGCCGCCGGCGGGCCGGCGAGCACGCCGCTGTCGTCGCGCAACTCCAGTGCCGCGGGCGCCGGCGGATCCTGGGGGTCCTGGGGCAGCGCCGAGCGGGATGCGCGGCGCGGCGTGCGCGGAGCGGCCTGGGCCTCGAAGTCGGGGGCGGCGAGGTGATCGGCCTTGCGGCTCGGCGGCTTCGGCAGGGGCATGGGAGCGGGAACCTCGGTTCAGAGACGCAGGGGAGAAGAAAGCAAAAAGCCGCACAGCGGGCTGTGCGGCTTGGGTGGGATGCGCGGCGTGGGGCTCACGGGCATGGGTTCCATCATAGCGGCGGCCGGGACCGACCCGACCGCCGGCCGACGTGCGTCAGGCGGTTTTCAAGGCCTTGACGGCCTTCAGTACCTCGTCGACGTGGCCGGCGACCTTGATGCCGCGCCACTCGGCACGCATCACGCCTTCGGTATCGATCAGAAAGGTGCTGCGCTCGATGCCCTTGACCTTCTTGCCGTACATGATCTTGTTCTTGACGACCCCGAACATGTGGCAGAGTTTCTCTTCGGTGTCGGCGATCAACTCGAACGGCAGCTCTAGGCTCTGCTTGAACTTGTCGTGCGAGGTCATGTTGTCGCGCGACACGCCGAAGATCACGGCGCCGGCCTTCAGGAAGTCCTTGTGCCGGTCGCGGAACTGCATCGCTTCGGTGGTGCAACCCGGCGTGGCGTCCTTGGGGTAAAAGTACAGGACCACCGACTTGCCGACGTACGCCGACGGCGTGAATACCACGCCATTGGTCGCATGCGCCTCGAAGTCGGGCAGGGTCTTGTTGAGGACGGGAGTCATGGTCATGGTGCAGGGCGCATGGCTAAGCTCAATCAAGAATTATATGCCGGGCGTCAAGGCCCCCCGGCTTCGACCAGCAGCGCGGCGACCACGTTGCGGCCCTCGCCGGCCAGCACGTTGAAGGTGCGGCAGGCGGCCGCGGTGTCCATGGCCTCGACGCCGATCCCGCGGGCGATCAGGCCGCGCCACAGCGCTGGCGGCGGAAACCGCAGCCGCGCCCCGCTGCCGAATATGACGACCGCGGTGCCGGGCAGCGCGAGGGCGTCGAAATGCGCCGGCTCGAGCGCGTCGAAGCTGTGCGGCGGCCACGCCACCGGGTCGCCGCGCCAGGGCACGACGATGCTGTGGCGGAACTCGACCGCCCCCACCCAGACGCGGCCGGGTTCGTGGCGGGACAGCACGTTGGTGCCGGCGAGGACATCGGGCTGGAACTTCATGCCGCCATAATTCTAGTTTGACCGCTCCTGCGCGCCCCGGCCCGCCGCCCCCATGAAGCCGATCGTCAAGTCCAGCAAGCTGGCCAATGTCTGCTACGACATCCGCGGCCCGGTGCTCGACAAGGCCCGGTTGATGGAGGAGGAGGGGCACAAGATCATCAAGCTCAACATCGGCAACCTCGCGGTGTTCGGGCTCGAGCCGCCGGACGAGATCGTGCAGGACATGATCCGCAACCTGCCCTCCGCGGCGGGCTACACCGACAGCAAGGGCCTGTTCGCGCCGCGCAAGGCGGTGGTGCACTACACGCAGGAGAAGGGTGTGGCCGGCGTCAGCGTCGACGACGTCTACCTCGGCAACGGTGCCTCCGAGCTGATCGTGATGTCGCTCAACGCGCTGCTCGACGACGGCGACGAGATCCTCGTGCCCGCACCCGACTACCCGCTGTGGACCGCGGCGACCTCGTTGTCCGGCGGCACGCCCGTGCACTACCGCTGCGACGAAGGCGCAGGCTGGCTGCCCGACCTGGACGACATCCGGGCCCGGATCACGCCCCGCACGCGCGGCATCGTCGTCATCAACCCGAACAATCCGACCGGCGCGCTGTACCCGCCCGACCTGCTGCGCGGCATCGTGGAGCTCGCGCGCCAGCACCAGCTGATCGTGTTCGCCGACGAGATCTACGACAAGACGCTGTACGACGGCGA
>JBDTUO010000009.1:0-23668 GCA_040007675.1 Rubrivivax sp. | reverse complement strand
CGAGAACGTCGGCAAGCGCATGGCGATCCTGCTGTTCGAGAAAGGCAAGGGCGAGGTGGTCACGGCGCCGGTCATCCGCAGCGAGATCGGCGGCGGGCGGGTCCAGATCTCCGGCCGCATGACGACCACCGAAGCGGCCGACCAGTCCCTGCTGCTGCGCGCCGGCTCGCTCGCCGCACCGATGGAGATCATCGAGGAGCGCACGATCGGCCCGAGCCTGGGCGCGGACAACATCGCCAAGGGCTTCGACAGCGTGATCTGGGGCTTCGCGGCGATCGCGGCGTTCATGTGCGCCTACTACCTGCTGTTCGGCATCTTCTCGACGCTGGCGCTGGCGTTCAACCTGTTGCTGCTGGTCGCGGTGCTGTCGATGCTGCAGGCCACGCTGACCTTGCCGGGCATCGCCGCAGTGGCGCTGACGCTCGGCATGGCGATCGACGCCAACGTGCTGATCAACGAGCGCGTGCGCGAGGAGTTGCGCGCCGGCGCACCGCCGCAGAGCGCCATCAATGTCGGCTACGAACGCGCCTGGGGCACGATCCTGGACTCCAACGTGACGACGCTGATCGCCGGCCTCGCGCTGCTGGCGTTCGGCTGGGGGCCGGTGCGCGGCTTCGCCGTCGTGCACTGCCTCGGCATCCTGACCTCGATGTTCTCGGCCGTCGTCTTCTCGCGCGGCCTCGTCAACCTGTGGTACGGGCGCCAGAAGAAGCTGCGCACGGTGTCGATCGGCACCATCTGGCGGCCTGACGCCGGCGGCGGCGCCACGCCGCCTGCCAAAGTCCGCCCCTGAGGAGCGCCGACGCCATGGAATTCTTTCGCATCCGGCGCGACATCCCGTTCATGCGCCACGCGCTGGTGCTGAACCTGATCTCGCTGCTGACGTTCGCCGCCGCGGTGTTCTTCCTCGTCACGCGCGGGCTGCACCTGTCGATCGAGTTCACCGGCGGCACCGTGCTGGAGGTGCAGTACGCGCAGACCGCCGACATCGACAAGACGCGCCGCACGGTCGAGGCGCTCGGCCTGGGCGAGGTGCAGGTGCAGAACTTCGGCACCTCGCGCGACGTGCTGATCCGGCTGCCGGTGCGTGGCGACGACCGCGTCGCCGAACGGGGCGATGCACTCGGCGCGCGCGTGTTCGGTGCGCTGTGCCAGGCCGAGGGCGGCAGCGTCGGCACCAAGGCCTATGTCACGCCGCAGGGCGAGTCGGTGAGCCGCGCGTCCTGCGCGGCCGGCAGCAGCGAGCCGCTGCAGCTGTCGCGCTCCGAGTTCGTCGGCCCGTCGGTGGGGGCCGAGCTCTACGAGAACGGCGTCTACGCGCTGCTGGCGACGATCAGCGGCATCATGATCTACCTCGCACTGCGCTTCGAGTGGAAGTTCTCGGTCGCCGCGATCGTCGCCAACCTGCACGACGTGATCATCATCCTCGGCTTCTTTGCGTTCTTCCAGTGGGAGTTCTCGCTGTCGGTGCTGGCGGCCGTGCTGGCGGTGCTGGGCTACTCGGTCAACGAGTCGGTCGTGATCTTCGACCGCATCCGCGAATCGTTCCGCAAGTACCGCAAGCTGACGACCCCGCAGGTGATCGACAACGCGATCACCAGCACCATCAGCCGCACCATCATCACGCACGGCTCGACCCAGATCATGGTGCTGTCGATGCTGCTGTTCGGCGGGCCGACGCTGCACTACTTCGCGCTCGCGCTGACGATCGGCATCCTGTTCGGCATCTACTCGTCGGTGTTCGTCGCCGCGGCGATCGCGATGTGGCTCGGCGTCAAGCGCGAGGACCTCCTGAAGGGCGGTGCGCGCGAACACGACCCCGACGATCCGAACGCCGGGGCCGTGGTGTAGAGTCGGCCGGCCAAACGCCACCCCTCGCGCGCACGTCATCCCCTGCCCAGTCCTCCCGCGTCCATGGTCACCGGTGACGTTCCCACGAACCTGGCCGGCCAGGTACGGCGGCTGTACACCGATCTGATCGCCAAGGGTCTGCCCGCCGTCGTGAGCGCCACGATGGACGGCGCCAACGCGCTGCGCGAGCAGCCGGCCGAGCCGATGATCGCCGCGCGCCGGCGCGACGCCGCCGGCAGCGTCGCCCGCCTCGGCGGCGCCTGGCACCGCGGCATCGTCGCCGGGCTGCGCAACGCGATGACTTTCGGTGTCTCGGCGTCGCGCATCGGCGAGCCACAGTCGCAGTCGACGGCGACCATGCATACGATGTCGCTCGTCGATGACGACACGATCGAGCTCGAGATCATGACCTCGCGCCTGGCGCTGGCGATCATGGACCGCGCGTCGTGGCAGTTCTCGGACCTGCGCTCGCGCATCGCCCACCTCGAGCGCCGCGCCGAGCTCGACCCGCACGATCTGCTGCGCGCCCATGTGCTGGCGCGCATCGCGGTCGATGCGTGGCGCGCCTGCGGTCTCACGCAGAACGACTGGCGCGAGCTGCAGTCGACGCTGCACGACGAGTTCGCGCACCTGGTCGAAGAGGCGTATCACGAGGCCAACCGCTGGCTGATCGAGCGGCAGGTGCTGCCCGAGGTCGACCTGCGTTCGTTCATCAAGCGCCAGCGCAGCGCGCCTATGGCGCACTCGGCTTACCGGCAGACCGGCGTCGACGGTGGCGGCAGCTCGTTCGGCAACGACGGCCCCACGAGCCGCCCGAATTCAGTGTCGCCACGCGGTTATGTCGGCGACGAGACGCGCATGATGACGCGCAGCGGAGGAGCCCCGCGCGGCGCCGAACACGTCGAAGCCGTGCTCGGCCGGCTCAACCGCCTCGTCGGGCGCCACGTGCCGAACTTCCTCGGCCCGCCGCGGCCGGTGTCGTCCGGCCTGGCGAAGGCGATCCAGACCGCGCAGGCCGGCCTCACCCAGCGGCTGGTGACGACCACGCAGCAGGGCGAGGTGCAGGTCACCACGCCGGTCATGCTCGACGAGGTACGCCAGCGCAACCAGGCGCTGAAGCGCGCCGCCGCGACCCCCGAGGAGCGGGCGACGATAGAGATCGTCGCGCTGCTGTTCCAGAGCATCCTGACCGAGGACCGCATTCCGGCGCGCATCCGCGTCTGGTTCGCGCGGCTGCAGATGCCGGTGCTGCGGGTCGCGGTCGGCGAGCCCGACTTCTTCGCCACCGTCGACCACCCGGCACGCCGCCTGATCGACCGCATGGGCGCGTGCGTGATGGGGTTCGACACCGCGGGCAGCAGCGAAGCCGGCGCCGGCGAGCCGCTGGAGCGCGAGATCAAGCGTGTCGTGCAGGTCGTCGAGGCGTACCCGGACACCGGCCGGCGCGTGTTCCAGAGCGTGCTGTCGGAGTTCGAGAAGTTCCTCGACCACTGGTTCAAGAACGAGAACGAGGCGACCAAGCGCGGCGTCTCGCTGGCCCAGCAGGTCGAGCAGCGCGAGACGCTCGCGATCCAGTACACGATCGAGATGCGCCGCATGCTCAACGAGGTGCCGGTGCAGGACGGGGTGCGCCAGTTCCTGTTCCAGGTCTGGGCCGACGTGCTCGCCACCAGCGCGGTGCGGCACGGTGCGGCGAGCGACGCGACCAAGCTGATGAAGCGGGCCGCCGCCGACCTGATCTGGTCGGCCAGCGCCAAGGTCACGCGCGAGGAGCGCACCGAGGTCATCCGCCGGCTGCCGCTGCTGCTGAAGGCGCTGCGCGACGGCATGAGCGCGGCCGGGCTCGACGCCGCGCGCCAGGACGAACACATCCGCCAGCTCAACGACGCGCTCGCCGCGGCCTTCACCGCCAAGGCGGCGGTGATCCCGCCGGAGCGGCTGCAGTCGCTGATGGAGCGGCTCGAGACGCTCGAGGAACTGCTGCCCGAGGCCGACGACGTGTCGATCGACGAGTCGATGGTGCTCGACTTGTCGGGCCACGAGAGCGCCGAACTCGCGGTCGTCGACGAAGGCGGCTCGATGCCGACGCAGGCGATGCTGGCGTGGGCGCGCGAGCTGCAGGTCGGCAGCTGGTACATGCTCGAGTTCCGCGGCCGGACCGAGCCGGTGCAGCTCGCGTGGCAGGGGCTGCGCCGCCAGCTCAGCCTGTTCGTCGGCGCGTCGGGGCGCTGCGTGCTGTTCCAGCAGCAGCGGCTGGCGTCGTTCCTGCAGGCCGGCCTGTTGCTGCCGGCGCAGGACGAGGCGCTGACGGTGCGCGCCACGCGCAGCGCGCTGGCCAAGCTCGACGTCGACGCCTCGGTGCTGAACGACTGAGGTCGGCGGGACGGACGCCCCGCGGCGGCGGCGTCAGTTGATGACGCGGTCCTCGGGGGCGACGAACAACTCGTCGAGGATCAGCGCGTCAGGCTCTTCGCCGAGGCTCCAGAACACCATCAGCACGATGATCTTGACGTCGTCGAGCTCCATCGTCCCGGTGCCGACGGCGGTCGCGCGGTCGACCACCATCTCGCGCATCGTCGGCGGCAGCACGCCGGCGGATTCGAGGAAGCGGATGAAGCCGATCGACTCGTCGCCGAGCAGCTCGCGTTCGGCCTCGGTGTAGACACGGTGGCTGTGCGGGTGCTGGTCAGCGAGGTTGGACTCCGCACTCACCGCCAGGCCGTCGAGCCAGCGCAGCGCCTCCTGGATGTCGTCGCGCTCGAAGCCGGCGGCCGACAGCTTGCGCCGCAACTGCTTGTGGTCGGGACACGCGTCCGGCCGCCAGTAGTTTTCGTACAGGTAGACGAGCACGTCGAACATGAATTCACTATACCGCAGGGCCTGCGCGCGACCGCCCCCGACCTGCGGACGCGCACCCTGCCGGCGGGGGCGCTCGCGGGCGTGAAGCCGCGCCCGCCGCCGCGCTCAAGCGTGGCCGCGGCGCTGGAACAAGCCGCCCGGCAGCCGCGCCACACGGCCGTCGAGTTCCAGCTCGAGCAGCTTGACGTTCAGGGCCTGCGCGGACCAGCCGGTGCGGGCCGACAGCGCGTCCAGCGTCACCGGTTCGTGGCCGAGGGCGGCCAGCAGCGGGTCGTGCTCGACCGGTACGGTGTCGTCACCGGGCTCGTCTGCTGGCGCGCCGGACCGCAACACCGCCGGCGTGAGTTCTTCCAGGATGTCCTGCGCCGACTCGACCAGCTTGGCACCCTGCCGGATCAGCTGGTGGCAGCCGCGTGACTGCGGCGAATGGATCGACCCGGGGATCGCGAACACCTCGCGCCCGGCCTCGGCCGCCAGCCGGGCCGTGATCAGCGAGCCCGAGCGCAAGGCGGCCTCGACCACCAGCGTGCCCCGCGCCAGCCCGGCGATGACGCGGTTGCGGCGCGGAAAGTGCTCCGCCAGCGGCGGCGCGCCGGGCACGAATTCGCTCAGGATCAGCCCGCGTTGTGCGATCCGGTGCGCCAGCGCATGGTGGCGCGCCGGGTAGACGCGGTCCGGGCCGGTTCCGACCACCGCGATGGTGCCGGACGCGCCATCGAGCGCCCCTTCGTGGGCCGCGGCGTCGATGCCGAGCGCGAGTCCCGAGACGACGACGAAGCCGGCGTCGCTGAGCGTGCGGGCGAAGGCGCGTGCGCTGTCGACACCCTGAGCGGTCGGGTTGCGGCTGCCGACCACGGCCAGCGCGGGCGCTTGCAGCCAGCGCGGATCGCCGTGCGCGAACAGCAGCAGCGGCGGGTCGGTCAGTTCGAGCAGCAGCGCCGGATACGTCGGGTCGCCCACCGTCCAGACTGCGCGGTCCGGACCGCCGGCGAGCCAGGTTTCGGTGGCCGCGATCCGCGTGGCGAGGTCCGGCGGCGCGCGGCCGAGCGCGGCGGCCGCGGCGGCGCCGACGACCTCGCGCCACGCGGCCGGCCGGGCGTCGAAGACCGCCGCCGCGCTGCCGAAGGTCGCCAGCAGACGGCGCGCGGCGACCGGCCCGACGCCGTCGGTCAGCAACAGCCGCAACCAGGCGGCGCGTTCATCGTCGGGTGCCGCGGCGGCGCGCATGGCAGCGGGCGTGCGCGCGGCGCGATGACCCCGGCGCTGGGGGTCAGGGCTGAGTGAAGCGATCGCCCGGCCGTACCGGCTCGTTCACCGACAGGATCAGCGCGTACGAGACCCGCTCGAAGGTGCGGAACACGTACAGCAGGCCGTGCCGCTCGTCGGGCAGGCGCATCGGTGTGCGCACGCCGGGGGTCGTGCGGTCGACCTCGGTGCGGCCGGCGCGCCACAGCGCCAGCACGTGGCCGCGCTCCATGCCATCGCGGGTGCCCTTGTTGATCGCGACGATCTGGTTCTGGCCCGCCGACAAGGCCTCGCCGTAGAGCGAGATGATGCTGCCGTCGATCGGCGCGGCCGGCGCGTGCGGCGCGTAGGCGGTCAGGTCCTGCTGCGGCACCGGATGCAGGCGGTCCCCGACGCTGGCTTCGAGCCGCAGGTCGCCGATGCGGAAGGTCGCCGGCACGATCGTCGTCTTGCCGTCGTCGGACACCAGTTCCTCGCCGGCGCGCTCGTAGTTCGCGGTGCCGACGTAGCGGGCCTCGTAGCCGAGTACTTCCTTCGTCGCCGGGTCGCGCAGCGGGCGCGGCTCGCGGAACAGGCGGAACGAGCGCACGCCGGCGAGCTCGCCGCGCACGTAAGCGGTCTCGCCGCGCGACAGCAGCACGCGGCCTTCCTGGGTGGCGACGATGCGCGGCGCGCGATCGAGTTCGTCGGTCTCGAAGACGACCGCCTCGTTGAGGAAGGGCCCGATCAGGTGCAGCGGCACCGATGCGATGGCGCCGCCGTCCAGGCTTTCGCTGCGCACGCGCGGCGACAGTCGCACGGTGTCGGTCGGTGCGCCGCCGGCGACCCGCAGCGTGGCGCGGCCATCACCGCGGACGAGTTCGAGCACCTGGCCCGGGTAGATCAGGTGCGGGTTGCGGATCTGGTCGAGGTTCATGCCCCAGAGCTCCGGCCAGCGCCAGGCCGTGGTCAGGAACAACTTGGAGATGTCCCACAGCGTGTCACCGCGCTTGACCGTGTAGCGGTCGGGCGCGGTCGGCGACAGCGCCGACAACGGCACGCCGGCTTGCGCGACCTGCTGCGCGGTCGAGCGCATCTGCGGCGTCACGGGGTAGCTCGACTGCGCCAGCGCCGGGGCGGCGAGCGCGGCAGCCAGCAACGCAACGGCACCGGCGACGAGGCCAGGGCGGGCACCGGAATCAACGGGTCGGGTCATGCGGGCGGTCTCCGGGGCGGCGCCGCGCACCCGGCTGGGTGTCACAATCGCAGCCCGTCTAGGGTCATCGATCCGGTGGCAGGCTGCCGCGGGCCAGGTCCGCGACAATCTTCATCTGGTCTGGAAGATTTTGCCCCTAAACCATTGATATCGCAACGAAAGTGCCTGTGTCAAACGGCTCGTGTGCAGCCTGTCACGGAGCCCGCCGTTGTGTGACACCCACAGCTGCAACCAGCTGTTGCGGCGTGCTTCATCCGACATGGCCCTGCTGACCGTCCTTCGTTATCCGGATCCTCGATTGCACACCGTCGCGCGTGCCGTCGGCACGGTCGACGCCCGCATCCAGCGCCTCGTCGACGAGATGCTCGAGACGATGTACGAGGCTGACGGTGTCGGCCTCGCGGCGACGCAGGTCGACGTGCACGAGCGCGTGATCGTGATGGACACCTCCGACCTGCGCGACCAGCCGCTGGTGCTGATCAACCCCGAACTGGTGGCGCGCAGCGAGGACATGAGCTTCGTCGACGAGGGCTGCCTGTCGGTGCCACAGGTCTACGACCGCGTGAAGCGCCACGCGCGCGTGGCGGTGCGCGCACTCGGGCGCGACGGCAAGCCGTTCGAGCGCGAGGCCTCGGGCTTGACCGCGATCTGCATCCAGCACGAGATGGACCACCTGCTCGGCAAGGTGTTCGTCGAGTACCTGAGCCCGTTCAAGCGCGAGCGCATCCGCGCGCGAATGGTGAAGAAGGCGCGCGAGGAGCAGCGCAGCGACGCATGACGTGGCGCTTCCCGCCGCTGCGCCCATGACAGGCAGCCCGCCGCTGCGCGTCGCCTTCGCCGGCACGCCGCCGTTCGCCGCCGCCAGCCTGCAGGCGCTGCACGACGCCGGCATGGTCGTGCCGCTGGTGCTGACCCAGCCCGACCGCCCCGGCGGTCGGGGCTTGAAGCTGCAGCCGTCGGCGGTCAAGCGGTTCGCGCTCGCCCATGGCTTGCCGCTGGCGCAGCCGCGCAGCCTGCGCCTGGATGGCCGCTGGCCCGACGAGGCCCGCATGGCCCAGACGGCACTGCAGGCCGCGGCCGCCGACGTGCTGGTCGTCGCCGCCTACGGGCTGATCCTGCCGCGCTGGACCCTTGAAGCCGCCCGGCTCGGCGCGCTCAACGTGCACGCCTCGCTGCTGCCGCGCTGGCGCGGCGCCGCGCCGATCGCGCGCGCGATCGAGGCCGGCGACGCCGAGACCGGCATCACGCTGATGCAGATGGACGATGGTCTGGACACCGGCGCGATGCTGGTGCGCGCCGCCACTCCGATCGGCGCCGACGACAGCAGCGCGACCCTGCTCGACCGGCTGGCGGCGCTCGGCGCGGCGCTGCTGGTGCCGGCGCTGCGGGTGCTGGCGGCCGGCCGCCTGCCGGCGACGCCGCAGCCGGCGTCCGGTGCGAGCTACGCCCACAAGATCGAAAAGACCGAGGCGGCGCTCGACTGGTCGCAGCCAGCGGCCGTGCTGGCGCGCCGCGTGCGAGCCTTCGATCCGTTTCCGGGCGCCACCTTCGTGCACGACGGCGAGGTGATCAAGGTCTGGCAGGCGAGGCCGGTGGCCGGCGACGCCGCCCCCGGCAGCGTGCTCGACGCGCCGCCCGGAGAGCTGCACGTCGCCTGCGGCGGCGGCGGTGCGCTCGCGCTGCTCGAGTTGCAGCGCCCGGGCGGTCGCCGGCAGCCGACCGCGGCCTTCCTGCAGGCGCGCCCGCTGCCCCCGGGCATGCGGCTGGCGGGTCCGGTCGCGCCGGGCTGAAGTGCCGGCGGTGGGTGGCGCGTGGCGCCGCCGTGGTCAAGTTCGCACGGCTGCGGCCGATAGCGCTGGGACCCTCCCAACGACCGAGCTGCCGTCGCCCCCTGCCGATGAACCGCGCCCTGCGCCTGTGCCTGCTGACCCTGCCACTGTGGCTGGCGGGCTGCGACCTGCTCGGCATCGAGTCGGCATCCGACGTCGCGGCCCGGCGCGAGGCCGACGGCAAGGCGGTCGGCGGCGCCTGCCGCCACGCCGGGCGCGCGATCGAGGACTGCTTCACGCTGAACAAGCGCAGCGAGCGAGCGGCGGTGTTCGCCGGCTGGCGCGAGATGAACGACTACATGGCCGAACGCCAGATCGCGGCGCTGCCGGCAGCCGGCGCGACGGCGCCCGAAGCGTCTCAGGCCCCGGTGCAGCCCGCGGATGCGAGCCGACCCGGATCGACAGCGCCGCAGGCCCCGACGGCCGGCACGGCCGCCGCGTCGCCGAGAACGGCCGGCACGGCGGCCGCCTCGCCGACCACGGCCGGCGCGCACGACGGCAAGCCCACCGCGCACGGCGACGGCTGATCGGCGTCGCGGCGCCGTCCGTCGGCCGCGGCGACGCTTCGTCGTGCCGACCGCGCCGAAGTCCGCGGACCCCGGCAGGATGCGAGGCATCAACGCCGCCGAGGACGCCGCCATGTGGACCCCCCCCAGCTTCCTGCTGCCCCGACCGCTGCGCCTGCTGCCGCCGGCGCTGCTGCTCGTCGCCGCCTGCGCGCTGATCGCGTTCGGCGTCGCGCCGACGCCCGTCCAGGCAGCCGGTTCGGTGGTGGGCTCCGGCACCGTGGCCACCGACACCCGTCGACCGGGTGAGTTCGACGCCATCGCGGTCGGCGGCGGCATCGACCTGACGGTGCGTCAGGCGGCGACGGCGCAGCTCACGCTGAGCGCCGACGACAACCTGCTGCCGCTGATCGAAACCGTGGTCGAGGGCGGCACGCTGAAGATCCGCTTTGCCCGCGGCCAGTCGATCCGCACGCGCGCGCCGGTCAAGGTGGCGGTCGACGCCGTGCGGCTGCGCGCCATCGCCAGCAGCGGCTCGGGCGACGTCAAGGTCGAGCGCTTCGAAACGCCGGCGCTCGCGCTGTCGCTGTCCGGTTCCAGTGACGCCGTGCTCGACGCCTTGCGCACCGACTCGCTGGCAGTCGACATCGCGGGCAGCGGTGACCTGCGGGCGCAGGGCAGCGCCACGCGCTTGAAGTTGTCGATCGCCGGCAGCGGCGAGGCACGGCTGGCGGCGCTGGAGTGCGACGATGTCGAGGTCAGCATCGCCGGCAGCGGCGACGTGAACGTGTTCGCGCGCCGGTCGCTGAAGGTCGACATCGCCGGCAGCGGTGATGTCAGCTACCGCGGCGGCGCCAGCCAGGTCACCAGTTCCATCGCCGGCAGCGGCAGCGTCAGCGCGCGCTGATCCGGCGCGAGCCGCCGGCCCCCCGCCCGCGCAGGCCGGGCGGGCGGTGGAGCAATCGAGCGATGCCGATCCCGCGCACGCCGCTCTGGCGCGACCCCGACTTCCGCCAGGGTGCGCACGACATGGCCGAGATCTCGCTCGGCGTCGCCGCCTGGGGTCTCATCGCGGGCGTCACGATGGTCAAGACCATCGGCCTGCCGCTCGCGCTGGCGATGTCGTTGCTGGTCTACGCCGGCAGCGCCCAGCTCGCCGCGCTGCCGCTGATCGCCGGGGGCGCGCCGCTGTGGGTCGTGTGGGTGACCGCCGTCTGCGTCAACCTGCGCTTCGTCGTCTTCAGCGCCGGGCTGCGGCCCTATTTCGGCCACCTGCCGCGCGCCCAGCGGCTGCGGCTCGCCTTCTTCGCGGCGGACCTGAACTACATCGTGTTCGTGCGCCGCTACCCGGTGCCGCGGCCCGAAGCGTCGCAGCGCCCGTACTTCTGGGGCGGCGCGCTCGTCACGATGGGCGCCTGGCAGGGCGCGTCGCTGCTGGGCATCGCGCTCGCGGATCGCATCCCGGCGTCGTGGGACGTCGGCTTCGCCGGCACGCTGGCGCTGATCGCGCTCACCTGCTCGCTGTTGACCGACCGCGCGACCTGGCTCGCGGCCGCGGTGGCCGGCAGCGCGGCGCTGGCGGCGTTTGCACTGCCGCTGAAGATGAACCTGCTGGTCGCGATCGCGGCCGCGATCGCCGTCGGCAGCACGCTCGACCAGTGGCCGCGGCAGCAGCGGCCACGCCAACGCCACGAGGAATCCACGTGAGCAGCGGTCAGGCGCTGGTGGCGATCGTGGGCCTGGCGTTCGTGACCCTGCTGACGCGCGGCTTCTTCATGCTGCCTGGGCGCGAATGGCCATTGCCGGGCTGGCTGCAGGAAGGCCTGCGCTTCGCGCCGCTGGCCGCGCTGGTGGCGATCGTGCTGCCGGAACTGCTGATGCCGCAGGGTCGACTGATGCTGGCCTGGAACGACCCCCGCCTGCTCGCCGCGGCGCTCGCCACCGGCTGGTACTTCTGGCGTCACAGCATCCTCGAGACGATTGTCGTCGGCTCGCTCGCCGCGCTCGCGCTGCGCGCGCTGCTGGCGACCTTCGGGCTGCTCGGCCCGTAGCGGTCGGGACGTCTGCGACACTTCCGGACCCGTTTGCCCGCCCTCTCCATCCCGATGAACAACGTGCTCCGCCTGGTCGACCTGATCGCCGCCGGCCGCATCGGCGGCCGACGCGTCTTCGTGCGCGCCGATCTCAACGTGCCGCTGGATGCCGCGGGCCACATCACCGAGGACACGCGCGTGCGCGCCAGCGTGCCCTGCCTGCGCATGGCGCTCGACGCCGGTGCCGCGGTGATGGTGACCTCGCACCTCGGCCGCCCGACCGAGGGCACGCTGCGGCCCGAGGACTCGCTGGCACCGGTCGCGGCCCGTCTGTCCGAACTCCTCGGCCGCCCGGTGCCGCTGAGGCAGGACTGGGTGGACGGCGTCGACGTGTCGCCGGGCCAGGTCGTGCTGCTCGAGAACTGCCGGGTCAACCGCGGCGAAAAGTCGAACGACGAGGGGCTGGCCCGCAAGATGGCCGCGCTGTGCGATGTCTTCGTGCACGACGCCTTCGGCACCGCGCACCGCGCCGAGGCCTCGACCTACGGCATCGCGCAGTTCGCGCCGATCGCCTGCGCCGGGCCGCTGCTGGCGGCCGAGATCGACGCCCTGACGGCGGCGCTCGGCGACCCGAAGCGGCCGCTGGTCGCGATCGTCGCCGGCAGCAAGGTCAGCACCAAGCTGACCATCCTGCAGCGCCTGGCACAGCAGGTCGACGGCCTGATCGTCGGCGGCGGCATCGCCAACACCTTCCTGCTCGCCGCCGGTCTGCCGATCGGCAAGAGCCTGGCCGAACCCGACCTCGTCGACCAGGCGCGCGCGGTGATCGCCGCGCTGGCGGCGCGCGGCGCACCGGTACCGATCCCGACCGACGTCGTGACCGCGAAGGCGTTCGCTGCCGACGCGCCGGCGACGGTCAAGCGCGCCGCCGACGTCGCCGACGACGACCTGATCCTGGACATCGGACCCGAGACCGCCGCGCGGTTTGCCGGCCAGGTCCAGGGTGCCGGCACGATCGTCTGGAACGGCCCGGTCGGCGTGTTCGAGTTCGACGCCTTCGCGCACGGCACCGAGACGCTGGCGCGCGCGATCGCGGCCAGCCCGGCGTTCAGCATCGCGGGCGGGGGCGACACGCTGGCGGCGATCGCGAAGTACGGCATCGAAGCCGACATCGGCTACATCTCGACCGGCGGCGGCGCCTTCCTCGAAGTGCTGGAAGGGCGCACGCTGCCGGCGATCGAGATCCTCACGCGGCGCGCGGCCGGCTGAGGCGCGCCGCGCGGCTGCCGCACCGCCTGGGCTTGGGTGGGCCAGGGATCCCCCCTCGCGGCATTCGGGCTTCGCGCGTACCCTTGGCGTGCATCTGCAAAAAACACGAGCAGGAGACCCCCTCATGGCCGAGCCTCTTTCCGCCGCCGAACAGGCCCTGCGCGACGCCGCGCTGGAGTACCACCGCGCACCGACGCGCGGCAAGATCGCCGTCGCGCCCACCAAGCCGCTGTCGAACCAGCGCGACCTGTCGCTCGCGTATTCGCCCGGCGTGGCCTACGCCTGCCTGGCGATCCAGCAGGACCCGTCGCTGGCGGCGGAATACACGTCGCGCGCGAACCTCGTCGGCGTGATCACCAACGGCACGGCGGTGCTCGGCCTGGGGGACATCGGGCCGCTCGCCGGCAAGCCGGTGATGGAAGGCAAGGGCTGCCTGTTCAAGAAGTTCGCCGGCATCGACGTGTTCGACATCGAGCTGGCGGAACGGGATCCAGACAAGCTGGTCGAGATCATCGCGGCGCTGGAACCGACGCTCGGCGGCGTGAACCTCGAGGACATCAAGGCGCCCGAGTGTTTCATGATCGAGCGCAAGCTGCGCGAGCGCATGAACATCCCCGTCTTCCACGACGACCAGCACGGCACCGCGATCATCTCCGCGGCGGCGATCCTGAACGGGCTGGAGCTGGTCGGCAAGCAGATCGGTGAGGTCAAGCTCGCGGTGTCGGGCGCCGGCGCCGCGGCCATTGCGTGCCTCGACGTGCTGGTCGGCCTGGGCATGCGGCTGCCGAACATCTTCGTCTGCGACTCCAAGGGTGTCGTGCGCGAAGGCCGCGGTGACCGGCTCGACGAGAGCAAGCAACGCTACTGCCAGCGCACCGAGGCCCGCACGCTGGCCGACGTCGTGCGCGACGCCGACGTCTTCCTCGGCTGCTCGGCGCCCGGCGTGTTGTCGGCCGACATGGTCAAGACGATGGCGCCGCGCCCGATCATCCTCGCGCTGGCCAACCCCGAGCCCGAGATCCGACCCGAACTCGCGCAGGCGGTGCGGCCCGACTGCATCATCGCCACCGGCCGCAGCGACTACCCGAACCAGGTCAACAACGTCCTGTGTTTCCCGTACATCTTCCGCGGCGCGCTCGACTGCGGTGCGACCAAGATCAACGAGGAAATGAAGATCGCCTGCGTGCGCGAGATCGCCGCGCTGGCCAAGGTCGAGGCGAGTGACGAGGTGGCCGCCGCCTACAGCGGCAAGGAGCTGGCGTTCGGGCCCGACTACATCATCCCGACGCCGTTCGACGTGCGCCTGATCCTGCGCATCGCGCCGGCGGTGGCAAAGGCGGCTGCCGAGTCCGGCGTCGCGACGCGGCCGATCGAAGACCTGGACGCCTACCGCCAGTCGCTCAGCCGCTTCGTCTACCAGACCGGCATGTTCATGCGGCCGGTGTTCGCGACCGCGAAGGCGAATCGATCGCGCGTCGTCTACGCGGAGGGCGAGGACGAACGGGTGCTGCGCGCGCTGCCGGTGGTGCTCGAGGAAGGGCTGGCCCAGCCGATCCTGATCGGCCGCCCGGAGGTCGTGCGCATGCGGCTCGAGCGCACCGGGCTGAAGCTCAAGGTCGGGCAGGATTTCGAGCTCGTCGACCCCGAGGACGACCCGCGTTTTCGCAGCTACTGGGAGGACTATCACGCGCTGACCGGGCGGGAGGGAATCACGCCGGAAGCGGCCAAGGCAGCGGTGCGGCGCAGCAACACCTTGATCGCGGCGCTGATGCTGCATCGCGGCGAGGCGCAGGGCATGTTGTGCGGGCTCGTCGGCCGCTACGACGGCCACCTCGAGCACGTGCGCAGCGTGATCGGGCTGCGCGAGGGCGCGCGCACGCTGGCAGCGATGAACGCGCTGATGCTCGAGAAGCACACGCTGTTCATCACCGACACCTTCGTCAACGAAGAGCCGACCGCCGAGGACCTGGCCGAGATCGCGCTGATGGCGGCCGCAGAGGTGCGGCGCTTCGGCCTGCCGCCTAAGGTGGCGTTCCTCTCGCACTCCACCTTCGGCTCGTCCAAGCGCGCGTCCGCCCTGCGCATGCGCGCTGCGCGTGACCTGTTCGTGCAGCGCGCCCCCGAGATCGAGTGCGACGGCGAGATGCACGGCGACGCCGCTCTGTCGCAGGCGATCCGGCACGGCTACCTGCCGGAATCGAGGCTTCAGGGCGCGGCCAACCTGCTCGTGCTGCCGAACCTGGACGCGGCCAACATCCTGTTCAACGTGCTGAAGGTCACCGGCGGCCACGGTGTCACGGTCGGGCCGGTGCTGCTCGGCACCGCCAAGCCGGCGCACATCCTGACGCCGTCGTCGACCGTGCGGCGCGTCGTCAACATGACGGCGCTGGTGGTCGCCGACGCCGCCGACGCCGGCGCGCCGGCGTCGGCGGCCGCAAGCGCCTAGGCGCCGTCTCCGTCGCCTGAAACCGCCCCCGGTGTGGCGGGCGGTACAGCGCCGGCCGGCCCGGGGCGAGGTCGATAATCGCCGCACTCCTGCCACGCACCAAGGTTTTCATGCGCGCCACCAAGATCGTCGCCACGCTCGGCCCCGCCTCGTCGTCGCCCGAGCTGCTCGAGCGCATGATCCGGGGCGGTGTCGACGTCGTGCGGCTCAACTTTTCGCACGGCACGGCACAGGACCACATCGACCGCGCGACGCTCGTGCGCGAGGTGGCGGCGCGCGCCGGCCGCGAGGTGGCGATCATGGCCGACCTGCAGGGGCCCAAGATCCGGGTCGGCAAGTTCGAGGGCGGGCGCACCGAGCTGGTCGCGGGGCAGCAGTTCACGCTCGACGCCGCGCGCACCGAGCCGGGCACGAACGAGGCCGTCGGGCTCGACTACAAGGATCTGCCGCGCGACGTGCGGCCCGGCGACACGCTGCTGCTCAACGACGGGCTGATCCGTTTGATCGTGCACCGGGTGGTCGACGAGCAGGTGCAGACCACGGTGATGGTCGGTGGCGAGCTGTCCAACAACAAGGGCATCAACAAGGCCGGCGGCGGCCTGACGGCCCCGGCGCTGACGGGCAAGGACATGGACGACATCCGCACCGCGGTGAGCTTTCGCTGCGACTATCTCGCGGTGAGCTTCCCGAAGAGCGCGACCGACATGGAGATGGCGCGCCAGCTCGCCAACGTGGCCGGCGAGCGCTGGCGCCACAAGCCGGCGCTGATCGCGAAGATCGAGCGCAGCGAGGCGATTCCGGTGCTCGAGCAGATCCTGCGCGCCAGCGACGGCATCATGGTCGCGCGTGGCGACCTCGCGGTCGAGGTCGGCAACGCGGCGGTGCCGGCGCTGCAGAAGCGCATGATCCGCATGGCGCGCGAGATGGACAAGATCGTCATCACCGCGACGCAGATGATGGAGTCGATGATCGTCAACGCGGTGCCGACGCGCGCCGAGGTGAGCGACGTCGCCAACGCGGTGCTCGACGGCACCGACGCCGTGATGCTGAGCGCCGAGACAGCCGCCGGGCGCTACCCGCTGGAGACGGTCGAGCAGATGGCCGCGATCGCCCTCGAGGCCGAGACGGCCGACGATGTCACGCTCGACACCGATTTCACGAACAAGCACTTCGGCCGGATCGACCAGTCGATCGCGATGGGTGCGTTGTTCACCGCACACCACCTCGGCTGCAAGGCGATCATCGCGCTCACCGAGTCGGGCTCGACCGCGCTGTGGATGAGCCGGCACCACATCAAGGTGCCGATCTACGCGCTGACCTCGCAGGAGACCTCGCAGCGGCGCATGACGCTCTACCGCAACGTGCACCCGCTGCTGATGCCCAAGCTGACCGATCGCGATGAGGCGCTGGCCAAGGCCGAGGCCCTGCTCGTCGAGCGCGGCGTGCTGAGGCCGGGCGACACCTATGCGATCACCTGCGGCGAGCCGATGGGCTACCCGGGCGGCACCAACATGCTGAAGATCGGCCGCGTCGGCTGAGAAGGTGTGAAAGAACCCCACATGCCCGCTCATCCCGCCCAAGCGGCGCCTGTCGTCGTTGCAAATGCTCGCCGTAGCACGAGCTACGGCTGTGCTTTGCGCCTAGACAGACGCCACCTGGACGGCCTGCTCGGCCACGCCGGATTCATTCACACCTTCTGAGTCGCGGCGCAACGCGCCCGCCCCCCAAGGCCGGATGTCGCTGCCGGCCCCACCGAGTCGATGCAGACCGCACAATGGCCGGGCCGCCAAGTCCCCGAGACCGACCAGGATCGCGCCATGGCCGTACTGACCGATCAGAAGAGCCGGACCGACCTGCTGAACCGCCTGAAGCGCGCGGAAGGCCAGGTGCGCGGCATCCAGCGCATGATCGAGGAGGGGCAGACCTGCATCGACATCGCGAGCCAGATGGCTGCGGTGCGGCGTGCGCTCGACAGCACCTACGTGCGCATGACGGTGTGCGTGATGCAGCAGGACCTCGACGCGCGGCTCGGGGCCGAGGCCGCGCAGCGGGCCCAGGTCCCCGCGCTGCTCGAGGAGATGCAGCAGCTGCTGACGAAGCTGCGCTGACGCGCCGCGCGCCGGGGGTTCGTTCGCAGCCGGCTCAGTGCACGGTCGGCGCTGCGGGTTCGGCCGCGTCGCCCACCTCGCCGGCGTTGCCCTTCTGGCGCCGCACGTCCTGCACGATGCGGCCGCCGTGCAGCACCACCACGCGCGCCGCGGCAGCCAGCGTCTCCGGCCGGTGCGCGACCGTGATGCGCGTCGCCGGCAGCGCGCGCAGCGACTGCAGCACCAGGCGTTCGCGGGTGACGTCGAGCGCACTCGTCGCCTCGTCGAGCAGCAGCACCTGCGGCTGCCGGTAAAGCGCGCGCGCGAGCTGCACCCGCTGTCGCTGGCCGCCCGAGAGCACCTGCCCCAGGTCGCCGGCGGGCGTCAGGTAGCCCATCGGCAGCGCCTCCAGCTCCTCGTCGACCGCGGCCAGCGCGGCGGCCGCGCGCACACGTTCGAGGTCCGGTGCGGGGTCGAAGCACGCGATGTGTTCGGCCAGCGAGCTGGCGAACAGCGGTTCGTCCTGCAGCACGGCACCGACGCGGTCGCGCCACGCCGCAAGGCCGAACGTGGCGAGCGGAACGCCGTCGATCAGGATCTCCCCGCGCGTCGGCGTGTACAGCCCGAGCAGCAGCTTGAGCAGTGTGCTCTTGCCACTGCCCGAGGCGCCGGCGATCGCGATCGACTCGCCCGGTTCGACGCGCAGGTTCACGCCCGCCAGCACCTCCGGCTCGCCGTCGGCGTAGCGGAAACCGAGTTCGCGCAGCTCGATCACCGGTGCGCGCTCGGTGGCCGCCATGGCCGGCCGCGTGCCGTCGGTGGGCTCTGGCGCCGTCAGCGCGATGTCGGCCAGCCGCTCGCCCTGCAGCCGCAGCATGCGCAGCTCGACGATGCGGTCGATCGCGCTGCCGGCACGCTGTGTGAACAACTCCTGCAGCGCCAGCACGGCGAACAGCATGCCCAGGCTGAGCGCGCCGTCGAGCACCGCCAGCGCACCGAGCCAGACGACGCCGACCCGCTGCAGCCCGACCAGCGCGCGCTGCGCCGTGGCGAAGCCGATCTGCAGCCGGCGCGCGGCGACGTCGGCGTTGGTCGCCGCCACGACCAGGTTCGCGAACCGGCCGGCGCGGTCGCTCTCCGCGTTGAACCGCTTCACCGCGGCCACGCCGCGCAGCGACTCGAGGAAGTGGCTCGCCTGGCGCGCCTCGTGCACCAGCTGCTGCTCTGTGGCGCGCCGCAACGCCCCCAGCCCGGCGGCGCGCAGCACGGCGTACAGCGTGGTGCCGGCCAGCACCACCGCCGCCAGCGGCGGGCTGTAGACGAACAGCAGCGCCAGCGCCAGCACCAGCATCAGGCCGTCGAGCAGGGCCTCGACGAAGTGCGTGCTCAGCGTGCGCTGGATCTCGCGCAGCGCGTGGAAACGCGACCACACGTCACCCGCATGGCGACGCTCGAACCACGGCAGCGGCAGCCGCACCAGGTGGGCGAACAGCTGCTGCTGCCATTGCGGGCCGAGCGACGCGGAGACCGCCAGCACCGACAGGCTGCGCGCGGCGGCGGTGGCCACCTGCAGCAGCACCAGCCCGGCGAAGCCGCTGCCGAGCGCGAACAGCAGCGCGCGGTCGCCGGCACCGACCACGCCGTCGACCACCCACTGCAACACGAACGGCCCCAGCAGCACCAGCGCCTCGAGGGCCAGTGCCAGGCCGATCACCTGCACCAGCGACCGCCGCAGGCCGACGACACGCCCGGTGAGCTGCGCCAGCCGGACCCGGCGGCGCTCGTCGCGCGGGCGGAAGTCCGCGGCCGGGGTCAGCTCGAGCGCGACGCCGGTGAAGTGGCGCCCGAGTTCGGCCGCTTCGACCCACGTGGCGCCGACGGCCGGGTCGTGGATGCGGGCCCGGCCTCCGCGCCACGCCACCAGCACGACGAAGTGATCGAGGTCCCAGTGCAGCACGCAGGGCAGCGCCACCCGCTGCAACTGGTGGGGCTCGGCGCGCAGCGCACGGGCCTGCAGGCCCAGGCGCTGCGCGAGCCGCATCAGCGCGGCCAGCGTCGAGCCCTTCAGCGACGCCGCGTCACGTGCGCGCAGCGCCGCGAGGTCGGTCTGCAGACCGTGGGCGCCGGCGACCATCGCCAGGCACGCGATCCCGCATTCGCCCGCTTCCGCCTGCAGAACCAGCGGTGTGCGCCTCATCGCGCGTCGGTGGTGGGGGCGCCGAACAGCCAGCCGATCAGCCGCCGCCGCTCCAGCGGCAGCACCACCTGCACGCGCAGGCCGCTGCGCAGCGCCCGCGCCGGCACAGCCGCGCCCGGATCGTCGTCGATCGCCACGGTGACGCGGTAATGGGGCGAAGCGGGTGGCGAAGCGGGCGGTGAGGTGGACGGCGATGCCGCGGTGGCGGCGCCGTCGGCGATGGGCTCGCGCGCCGCGCCGCGCACGTGGCCGGCGAGCCAGACCGGATCGGGGCCGGAGGCGTCGAGCAGGCGCAGGCGCAGCGCGAGGCCGTCGGGCAGCGCGCCGAGCGCGAAGGCCGGCACCGCGAGTTCGGCGTGCCACCGGGCAGCGACCGGCTCCAGGTGGGCGAGCACCGACGACGGGGTCACCCGCGCGCCCGGACGGGCCAGGATCGCGCTGACGCGGCCGCCTTCGGGCGCCGCGACCGTGCGCCGCTCGCCGCCGCCGGTGCCGTCGATGTCGCCCAGCACCGCCAGCGGCGCTCCCGCGCTCAGCACCTCACCGTCACGCGCGGGCAGCGCCAGCACGGTGGCGTGCACACCGGCGCGCAGCACCTGCACCCCGCTCGCCGGCTGCACGGTGCCCGACAGCGCCAGCGTGCGCGTGAAGCTGCCCAGCGTCAGCCACGTCCACACCAGCGCCGCCGCGACGACGAGGCCGGCGGCGATCCAGCGCAGCGGCAGCGACGACGCGATCCGGATCGGCCCGAGCCCTGCCTGCGCACGCGCCTGCATTGCTTCGGCACGGAACAGGGGTGGTGCCATCGTCACGGGTCGGAGAAAAAAAATGCGGGCCGGGTGTTTGGCCCGGCCCGCCGACGTCCACGCGAGAGCGTGGCGTCAAGTGACCCAGGCGCACATCACCAGATGCCCCGGGCGGAGACGCTTACCAGGTGCCCTTGGGCGATCCGAGCACGTCGGCCCAGGCGTCCATCGGGGAGATCAGGAATTCGAGCCAGGTGCCTTTGGGCGAACCGCCGGCGACCTGCGCGATCTGTTCGGCGCTCAGTTCGATCGGGCCGTCGTCAGCCGGCAGCGGGGCGGTTTTGGGGGTCGTGGCATGCATCGCGGTACTCCTGGCAGCGGTCGGGCGCGGGGCGGGCGAACAACGCCCACCCCATTGGGACCCATTTCAGCAGCCGCGACGCAGGCCGGGTACTGTCATGTCTTACAGGTTGCCGGCGCGGCCCGGCCGTGGCGCCCCCGAGCGCCGGGACGCTGGCCGAGGTGCCGGCCCGCTGCAAAGGCGCTCGCATGGCCGCCCGCCGAGCATCGGCGCTCGCTAGTGGATCAGCCCCAGCCGCAGGGCCTTCAGCACCGCCTGGTGCTTGTTGACGCAGCCGAGCTTGTGCATCGCGTTGTTGATGTGCAGCACAGCCGTGCGCTCGCTGATGCCGAGGATCTGGCCGACCTCCCAGGCGGTCTTGCCGTCCATCGTCCAGTTCAGCGCCTCGATCTCGCGCGGCGTCATCGCCGGGCGCTCGGGCTGCTGCACCGCCGGCAGCAGCAGCCGCAGCGCCGCATCCTGCGCATGCACCGCGAACAGTTGCAGGTCGGCGACGATGCGTTGCAGGCGACCGAGGTCGGTCGGCAGCGCGCGGTCACGGTCGACACCGAGCTGGAAGTGGCGCCCCTCGGGCAGGTGCAGCGCGAGCGCGATGCCGGTCGTGAAGCCGAACTGCGCCTGGTGCTCCCAGAGGTCGATCGCGCCACCGGACACGTAGGTGCTCTGGTCCCAGATGATGGGCACGCTCTGGCGCCGGCAGTGCTGCATCACCGGGTCGCGCCGCCCGAGCGCGGGGTCGGTGAAGGTGTCGGAGAAGCGCTTCGGCGTGTTGTCGACGGTGAAGAATTCGCTCTGCCCGAGGCCGCGATCGACCACCGTCATCGCCGAGACGGTCTGAAAGCCGAGGCGCTGCGAGAACCCGATCACCGCAGCCCTGAAGTCGTCCAGGCTGCTCGCCTCGAGCACGGAGGTGAAATCAGCGGGCAGCATCGTCGGCGCCACGCCGGGTGTGCGGTCGGGCACGCGAAAACAGCCTGCCCTGACAGGGTTTACAGCTATCGGGCGACGCCACCTTGTCGAACCATACGCTCATGCATGCCCTACCGACGACGACCGGCACCCCCTCCTTCGTGGCACCGCCGCCCGCCTCTGCGCCGATCGTGGCGCCGTGGACGCTGCGTGCCTGGCCACCGCTATTGTGGCAGGCCAGGCAACGCGCGGATGACCGCCTGCGCCACCTCGGCACCCGCATCAGCTTCGCCGGCGACCGCTGGGTGCGCTCCGCCGGCCAGACACTGTGGGGTGGCAGCCTCGACGATGGCGACGCCGGCGTGGCCTGGGACTGGGTGCAGATCACGCGCGGCGTGGTCACGCTGGCCGACCCGATGTCAGTCGTCACCAACCTGCGCCTGGTCGGCACCGCCGGCGAGGTGCTGACGGCGCACCAGGCGGCGTGTTACCTCAACGCGCTGGTGCACGCGCTGCCGTGGCAAGGCGAAGTCGAGCGCGCCTTGCGCGGTGCGCCGAACGGCTGACGGCGTTCGCCGCTGCTCAGCGCCACGCATCGCGCCGCAGCGAGCGGGCGACGGCGGCGATGCCGAGCGCGGCGACCACCACGCACACCGTCAGCGGCAGCGCGGCCTCGGCCGGCGCGATCGCCTCGCCCTTCAGCACGCGACCCATCAGCGTCGCCTGCGCGAGTGCCGGCACCCACAGCTGCCATGCCCGTTCACCCTCCTGGTTGAACACCGTGACCAGCGGCAGCAGCGAGACCACCAGCACGACCACCGTCGTGCTCGCCTGCGCCTCCTTCACGCTGCGGCAGCGGATCGCGACCGCCATCAGCGCCGCTGCCAGCGCCCCGGCCAGCGGCAGCAGCAGGGCCAGGCACTGCAGCGCCTCGCGCCAGCCGAAGCGGAACAGTGCGGACAGCGTCTCGCTGCGCAGCAGCCACTGGCCGGGCAGGAAGCTGAAGCAGCTCAGCAGCGCGATCACCATGCCGATGGCGCTGACGGCGCCCCACTTGCCGAGCACGAGCGCGGTGCGCGAGGTCGGGTTCATCAGCAGCGGCTCGAGCGAGCCGCGCTCACGTTCGCCGGCGGTGCTGTCGAGCGCCGCGTTCAGCGCGCCGTAGAGCATTGCGATCAGCACGAAGTACGGCAGCATCGCCGCCAGCTGGCCGCCCCGCTGCGCCGGCGGCGCCAGGTCCTCGATCTGCACCTCGATCGCCTGCAGCACCAGCGGCGAGACGCCGCGCGTGGCCAGCCGCAACGTCGCCTGTTCCCGGTTGAAACCGTCGAGCATCGCCTGCAGGCGCGGCAGCGCCGACTGCGCGCGCGGGTTCGCGCTGCTGAAGCGCAGCGTCAGCGTCGGCGCCTCGCCGCGCGCGAGTGCCGCCTCGAAGCCGGTCGGCACCACCAGCACCGGATCGGTCAGGCGACGATCGCGCAGCGCCGCCTCGTGATCGGGCGGTGCGGCGCGCACACGCCAGGTGTGGCGCTCGAACCAGTTCTGCAGCGTCGGTGCCTGTGCGATGCCCTGGACCACGAGTTCACGCGCCTCGGCGCGTTCCTCGAGGCCGGCCACCAGC
Organism: Rubrivivax sp.; assembly: GCA_040007675.1. Classification (GTDB taxonomy): domain Bacteria; phylum Pseudomonadota; class Gammaproteobacteria; order Burkholderiales; family Burkholderiaceae_C; genus Rubrivivax. Next base: position 514 of record JBDTUO010000009.1, on the reverse strand, counting down.
GCCGACACCAGCACCAGCGAGAGCGGCCCGATCGCGACCGAGCTCAGCAGCACCGTCGCCAGCGTGCGGCGGTCGCGCAGCGCGTCGCGCCATTCCTTGACGAACACGGTGACCACGCTGCGCCACGCGCTCACCTGCGGTCCCCCGTGTTGTCTGCCGCACCCGCCGCCGTGGCCGCCGGATAGGCCAGCGCGACGAAGCTCTGCTCGAAGTCGCTCAGCCCGGTGCGCGCGTTCAGCGCCGCGACGCTGCCGTGGGCGACGGTGCGGCCGCCGGCCATGATGATCACCTCGTCGCACAGCCGTTCGACCTCGGCCATCACGTGGCTGCTGAAGACGATGCACTTGCCGGTGTCGTCGCACAGCCGCCGCAGCGTGGCGCGCAGCGCGCGCGTGGCCAGCACGTCGAGGCCGTTGGTCGGCTCGTCGAGCACGACGTGCGACGGGTCGTGCACCAGCGCGCGCGCCAGCGCCGTCTTCATGCGCTCGCCCTGGCTGAAGCCTTCGGTGCGGCG
>JBDTUO010000008.1:0-24349 GCA_040007675.1 Rubrivivax sp. | reverse complement strand
GGCCGCTGAGCCAGACATGCGCTGCCCCTACTGCGAGCACGACGACACCCAGGTCGTCGAGACGCGTGAGTCCGATGAAGGCGGCGTGGTCCGGCGCCGGCGGCGCTGCCTGAAGTGCGACAAGCGCTTCACGACGTACGAGCGGGTCGAGATCTCGCTGCCGGCGGTCGTCAAGAAGGACGGCACTCGCGCCGAGTTCGAGCCCGAAAAGCTGCGTGCATCGATGACGCTGGCCCTGCGCAAGCGCCAGGTGAGCGTCGAACAGATCGATGCCGCGCTCGAACGCATCCAGAACAAGCTGCTCGCCAGCGGCCTGCGCGAAGTGCCGTCGGCGCGCATCGGCGAGCTCGTGATGCGCGAGCTCAAGCGCATCGACAAGGTCGCCTATGTGCGCTTCGCGTCGGTCTACCGCAGCTTCGAGGACGTCGACGAGTTCCGCCAGCTGATCCGCGACATCTGAGCGCGCACGCCGGTGCCGCTTCCGGGCACTGTCGCCGGTGAACACCGGCTTTCCTCGGAACTGACCGGGTGCCCCCACTCGGGGGCCCGCCACGACCCCTGCCGACGCGGGACGCGCCGCCGGGCGCCGCTGCCTAGAGTGAAGACATCGTTTGCCGAGCCCTGGAGCCCGCGATGTTCAAGCCCCCCACGACCCACCCTGCCGCGCCGCGCGGCGTGTCGTTGATCGAAACCGCGGTCGTGCTCGCGATCGTCGCCGTGCTGGTCGGGGCGGCCGCGCCGGGGTTCCAGGAACTGCGTCAGCGGCGCCAGCTCGACGGCGTCGCGGCCCTGCTCGAAACCGACCTGCAACTGGCGCGCACCGAGGCCGTGGCGCGCAACGAGAGCGTGCGCGTCGGCTTCGTGCCGGACCCCGGCGGCGGCAGCTGCTACGTGTTGCACACCGGCCCGGTGGGCGGCTGCGTGTGTGATGCCCAGGGCGTGAGCACCTGCGGCGCCGGCGCGATCGCGCTGCGCTCGGTCCCGCTGGCGGCCGGATTCCCGGTCCGGTTGGAGTCGAACAGCGCGTCCATCGTGTTCGACGCCGCCAAGGGCACCGTCACGCCGACGGCCTCGATCCAGCTGCACTCGCCGGTCGGCCAGCTGCGCCAGATCGTCAACGTGATGGGCCGGGTGCGCACCTGCACGCCCGACGGCGTGTCCGGCCACCGGGCCTGCTGAGCGCAGCCGCCGGCACCCGCACGACGCCCTCCGACCCCTACCGACGCCCACCGCCATGTCACGCCCCCCATCGCGCGGCTTCACGCTGATCGAGCTGATGGTCGCCGTGCTCGTGCTGGGGGTGCTCGCTGCGCTGGCCTACCCGTCTTTCCTCGACGCGCTCCGCCGCGGCCGCCGCGCCGAGGCGATGACGGCGCTGGCCGGCGTGCAGCAGGCGCAGGAGCGCTGGCGCAGCGACCATGCGGGCTACGGCCTCGACCTGGCCGCGCTCGGGCAGGCCGCGCTGACGACCTCGGGCTACTACGGCATCAGCCTCGCGGCGCCGGCCGCCGCCGACGGCACGCTGGCCACCGGCTACGTGCTCACCGCGATCGGCGCGAGCGGCACGTCACAGGCGGGCGATGCCGCATGCCGTCGGCTGAGCGTGCGCCAGCTCGGCGGCCAGCTCGCCTACGCCGGCTGCGGCAGCTGCGCCACTTTCGCCTACACACCCACCCACGTCTGCTGGTCTCGCTGAGCCATCGATGCCAACCCACCCGCTGCCCCGACCGCGCTCGCGCCAGTGCGTCCTGACGCGCCCCCGGCACAGCCCGCGTGTCCAGCGCGGGTTGTCGCTGGTCGAGCTGATGGTCGGCACCACCATCGGGCTGTTCGTCGTCGCCGCGGCCACGCTGGTGATCGTGACGCAGCTCGGCCACCACCGCCGGCTGCTGCTGGAGACGCAGCTGCAACAGGACCTGCGGGCGACGATGGACATCGTCACGCGCGAACTGCGCCGCGCCGGCGGTGGCGCCGGGGCCTTGTCCGGCGTCTGGTCGGAGGGGGCGCCGCCGGCGGCGCCGAACCCGCTCGCGGCGGTGGACGTCAACGCCGGTTTCGATCAGGTTCAGCTGCGCTACCAGCGCGCCGGCGACGCCGGCCCCTATGGCTTCAAGCTCGACAGCGGGACCGTGCGCTCGCTGCTCGGCGGCAGCTGGCAGGAGCTGACCGACAGCAACGTGATGCGCGTGACGCAGTTCCGCATCACGCCCACGCTCGCCGCGTCCGACCCGCTGCCGTGCCCGCGTGCCTGCAGCGCCGATCCCGCCGACACCTCGTGCTGGCCGACGCTGGCGGTGCGCCGCATCACGGTGGAGATCGCGGCGACGTCGCGCCACGACACCGCCGTGCAACGCAGCCTGCGCAGCGAAGTGCGCCTGCGCAACGACCTGCTCAACTTCAACGACGCCGCCCATCCGGACCGCGTCTGCCCGTCGCCATGAACACCCATCGGTTTTTTTCGTCCGCGCGCGGCCGCGCCGGCCAGCGCGGTGCCGCGGCGCTGGTCGTCGTCGCGCTGCTGTTCTCGATCCTGTCGCTCGTCACGGCCTACACCCACCGCAACCTGCTCTTCGAGCAGCGCAGCGCGGGCAACCAGCTCCGCTCGACGCAGGCCTTCGAAGCGGCGGAGGCCGGGCTCGAGTGGGCCCTGGCGCTGCTGAACGCCGGCCGACTGGACGCCGCGTGCCGGCCGAGCACGCTGCCTACCGACAGCAGCTTCCGCCAGCGCTACCTGACGATTCATCCCGCGAGTGGCCACATCGACCCGGCCGGCGCGCTGACGGCCGCCCCGGAGGCCGGCACCGCCTGGCCGAGCTGCCGCTTCGACGGCAGCGACTGGTCTTGCAGCTGCCCGGAGCCGGGCGCCGCACCGACGCTCCCCCCTGCTCCCGCCGGTGACGCGGTCCTGCCCGCCTTCCGGGTGCGCTTTGCCCGCGCCAGCGCGACCCAGCCGGGGGTGCTGCGGATCGAGGTCAACGGCTGCACCCGGCTCGACGATGCCTGCCTCGACTTCCCGGCGCGTGCGGTCAGCGGCGAAGGCCGCGCGACGGTCAGTGCGCTGATTGCCCTGCGCACCGGCGTCGCCGCGCCGCCGCTGGCGGCAGTGACGGCCCGCGGCGACGTCAGCGGCAGCTTGACCGCCGTCAACACCGACCCCCGCGCCGCCGGCCTGGCCGTGCTCGCCGGCGGCGCCGTCGCCGGCGTCACGGTGCAGACGACGCCTGGCACGCCGGCCGCCGACGGCGTGCGCGAGCACGACAGCGGCCTGGCGGCGCTGCCCGGTGGCGACCGCCTGTTCAGCCACACCTTCGCCATCTGGCCGACCGTCTGGCGCGACCAGCCGGGCGCCGTACGACCGGTCTGCGCCGCCACCTGCACGGCGGCGGAGATCCGCGCGACGGTCGCCGCCCACCCGGGCCGGATGTTGTGGATAGCCGGCGACGTGGACCTCGACAGCGGCGCCGACATCGGCTCGGCCACCGAGCCGGTGATCCTGGTCGCGGGCGGCAATCTGCGGGTCGACATCGGCGTCTTCGGGCTGCTGGTCAGCCGCGCGCCGGCTGGTGCCCTGGGCGGCAGCGGGCGCGTGACCGGCGCGGTCATCGCCGAGGGCGACCTCGCCGCCAGCGGCAGCGTGGCGGTGGTGCACGACGCCGACCTGCTCGAACACCTGCGCCACACCACCGGCTCGTTCGTGCGCGTGCCGGGCGGCTGGAGGGACTTCTGATGACCACTCCTCTTCACCCCCCGCGCCGCCGCGCCGCCGGCCTGTCGCTGATCGAGGCGATGGTCGCGCTGGTGCTGATGGCCTTCGGCACGCTCGCGGTGCTCGCGCTGCAGACCACGCTGCGCATGAACGCCGACGTCGCCCGACAGCGCGGCGAGGCGGTCCGGATCGCGCAGGAGGCGCTGGAAGCCGCGCGTGGTTTCACGGCGCTGGCCGACTACGCGGCGCTCGCCGCGTCCGGGCCGGCATCCGCGGTGGCGCCGGGCGTGAGCAACACGACCTACGCGGTCACGCGCGAGGTCGTCGACAGCGCTGCCGGCGACGCCGCGCACCCGCGGCGCAAATCGGTGGTGGTGAACGTCGACTGGACGGATCGCACCGGCCACGCGCAGAGCGTGCGGCTGGCGACAGTGATCGCCGGGGTGAGCCCGGCGCTGGCGGGGTCGCTGGCCATCCCGTCCGACCGCGCGCTGACGCGCCAGCCGGCCCAGCGGCACCTGGCCGTGCCGTCCGGCGCCGTCCCGTGGAGCAGCGGCACGAGCCGCTTCGACCCGCCGGGCGGCGGCGGCATCGGCTGGGTGTTCGACGACCTCAGCGGCGCCATCCGGCAGCGTTGCACAGGCGCCGGCGCTGAAACCTGCATGCCGTTCGACGCCCGGCTGCTCAGCGGCCATGTGCGCTTCGCGACGGCGCTGGCGCTGCCGCCGACCGGCATCGACGGCGAACGCCCGTCCGGTGGGGCGCTGCCGGTCGATGTGCAGGTGCTGCAGACGGCGCCGGTGAGCGGCAGCGTCGACTGCCTGGAGCAGGTGCTCGACACCAGCACCGTGGCCTACTGGTGCGCGGTCCCGGTGGGTGCGGCGCGCGCCTGGTCGGGTCGATCGCTGGTCATCGGTCTGTCGCTCGCGACCGACGTCGCGACCGACAACCGGCCGGACCAGGTGCGCGTGTGCCGCTACACGCCGGCGCGCGAGCATCGCAGCGTGCCGACGCAGATGCGCAACGACGAACATCCACTCGACTACGTCGCCGTCAGCGGCGCGCTGGTGCAGCAGAACTTCCTCGTCGTGCGCGCCGGCGACGGCGTCGACCCGACCCCCTACACTTGCCCGCCGGATGGGCCCTCCGCCTTCGTCAACACCAACACCTGGCACCACCAGCCCCCGGGCTGACGCCGGCGCGTCGCCCCGACGCCCGCAGCCGCCATGGCACTGACCCCGCTCGACGATCAACGCCTGCGTGAGGCACTCGTGCTCGCCGAAGCGTCGATCGGCCTGTCCGAGCCGAATCCGCGCGTCGGCTGCGTCGTCGGGCACGCCGACGGCCGGATGCTCGGGCGCGGCTGCACGCAGGCCGTCGGTGGCCCGCACGCGGAAGTCGTCGCGCTGCGCGACGCCCGGTCGGCCGGCCACGACCTGCGTGGCGCCACGGTCTGGGTCACGCTCGAGCCCTGCGCCCACCACGGGCGCACGCCGCCGTGCGTCGACGCGCTGATCGATGCCGGCGTCGCGCGCGTCGTGGTCGCCGTCGGCGACCCGTTCCCGTCCGTCGCCGGGCAGGGCCTGCAGCGGCTGCGCGCCGCGGGCATCGCCGTGGCGCTCGCCGACGGCGATCTCGCCGCCGCCGCGCGCGAGCTCAACATCGGCTTCTTCTCCCGCATCGAACGCGGGCGGCCGTGGGTGCGGCTGAAGGTCGCGGCGTCGCTCGACGGCCGCACCGCGCTGGCCGACGGCCGCAGCCAGTGGATCACCGGCGAGCCGGCACGCACCGACGGCCACGCGTGGCGCCGGCGCGCGGGCGCCGTGCTGACGGGCGTCGGCACCGTGCTCGCCGACGATCCGCGGCTTGACGTGCGGCTGGTGCCGACCATCGTGCAGCCGCTGCGCGTCGTGCTCGACCCGAGTGGGCGCACGCCGCCGGGGGCGCGCGTGCTGGCGCCGGGCGGCCGGGTGCTCGTCGTCGGCACCCCGGGCCAGGGCGTGGCGCCCGTCGACGGGGTCGAGCGCATCGAACTCGGTGCTGCCGGCGGCCGCCCGGACCTCGCGGCGGTGCTGGCGGCGCTGGCCGCGCGCCAGGTCAACGAACTGCAGGTGGAAGCCGGCGCGGTGCTCAACGGCGCCTTCCTCGCCGCCGGCCTGGTCGATGAGTGCCTGCTCTACCTGGCGCCGATGTGGATCGGCCCGGGCCGCCCGCTGGCCGAACTGGCGCCGCTCGTGGCGCTGGACGATGCGCCCCGCTGGCGGCTGATCGAACATCGCGCGCTCGGTGCGGACCTCTGCCTGCGGCTGCGCCCACCCCGGTCGGCCTGAGTCCGGGCGGAGGGGAGCACACCGCGCCGTGTGGGCCGATCCGGCGCCGCCGCGGCGGGCCGTCCGCAAAGGGGGTGCCACCTACAATGGCGGCATGCCCATCGCCCCCGTGCCTGAACTGGTGGCCGAGCTCGCCGCCGGTCGCATGGTGATCCTCGTCGACGAGGAAGACCGCGAGAACGAAGGGGACCTGGTGCTGGCCGCCGAGCACGTCACGCCGGCGGCGATCAACTTCATGGCACGCCACGGGCGCGGGCTGATCTGCCTGACGCTGACGCGCGAGCGCTGCGAACGGCTGCAGCTGCCGCCGATGACCGCGCGCAACGGCACTCGCCACGGGACCGCGTTCACGGTCTCGATCGAGGCCGCGGAGGGTGTCTCGACCGGCATCTCCGCCGCCGACCGCGCCCGCACCGTGCACGCCGCGGTCGCGCGCGATGCCGACGCGGCCGACCTCGTTCAGCCCGGCCACATCTTTCCGCTGCTGGCACAGGACGGGGGCGTGCTGATGCGCGCCGGTCACACCGAGGCCGGCTGCGACCTCGCGCGCATGGCGGGGCTGGAGCCGGCGGCGGTGATCTGCGAGATCATGAAGGACGACGGCACGATGGCGCGCCTGCCGGACCTGCAGGTCTTCGCGCACGAGCACGGGCTGAAGATCGGCACCATCGCCGACCTGATCGAACACCGCAGCCGCCACGAAACCCTGATCCAGCGCGCCGGCGTGCGCACGCTCGCGACGCCCGAAGGCGAGTTCGACGCCGTTGTCTACCGCGACCACGCCGGTGGCGTGCACCTGGCGCTGACGCACGGCCGCTGGACCGCCGACGACGTGGTGCCGGTGCGCGTGCACGAGCCGTTCACCGCCCTCGACCTGCTCGACCGCGCGGGCGCCGGCCATTCGTGGCCGCTGCTGCAGGCGCTGGCGGCGCTGCGGTCCCAGCGCTGCGGCGTCGCGGTGCTGCTGAACTGCGGCGACGGCATCGGGGTCGGGACCCTGCTGCCGGCGCCGGCACCGGCGCCAGGGGGTGCCGACGCGCCGGCGGCGCGCCGCTCGCTCCCGCAGGACCTGCGCACCTACGGCATCGGCGCGCAGATCCTGCGCGACCTCGGCGTCGCGCGCATGCAACTGCTCGGCAGCCCGCGCCGGATGCCCAGCATGGCCGGCTACGGGCTCGAGGTGTGCGGCTTCGTCGCCGCCGGCGCCTGAAGACCCACCGCGGCGGGCGACCCGATGCAACAGACTGATCACGGCGAGGCGCTGGAGCTGTCCGGCAGCGACATGCGCATCGGTGTCGTGCGGGCGCGCTTCAACGACGCGCTGACGCAGGCGCTCGAGCAGGCCTGCATGACTGAGCTGCTGGCGCTCGGCGTCGCCGCCGACGACGTCGTCCAGCTCTCGGTGCCGGGCGCGCTCGAGATTCCGCTGGCGCTGCAGGCACTGGCCGAGGACGGCGAGTTCGACGCGCTGATCGCGCTCGGCTGCGTGATCCGCGGCGAGACCTATCACTTCGAACTGGTCGCCCACGAAAGTGCGGCCGGCGTCACGCGTGTGGCGCTCGATCACCGACTGCCGGTGGCGAACGCGATCCTGACGGTCGACAGCGAGGCGCAGGCGTGGGCCCGCGCGGGCGACAAGGGACGCGACGCGGCCCGCGTGGCGATCGAGATGGCCCGGCTGCTGGAGGACCTCGCGTGAGCGACGACCCCAGCGCGGCGCCGCTCGCCGGCGCGCCGAAGCCGGGTGGCCCGCGCAAGCCGCGTGCGCCGACGCGGTCGCCGCGCCGCCGTGCGCGCGAGTTCGCGCTGCAGGGCTTGTACGAATGGCTGCTGTCCGGTGAGGACGCCGGCGTGGTCGACGCCCACATGCGCGAGCAGGACGGTTTCGACAAGTGCGACACAGCGCACTTCGACGCCCTGCTGCACGGCTGCATCGGCGAGGCGGTCGAGCTCGACGCCGCGATCGCGCGCCGGGCCGACCGCAAGACCACGCAGCTGTCGCCGGTCGAACACGCCGTGCTGCTGATCGGCGCCTATGAACTGCGCCACTGCCTGGACGTGCCCTACCGCGTCGCGATCAACGAGGCGGTCGAGCTGGCCAAGTCCTTCGGCGGCACCGACGGCCACAAGTACGTCAACGGCGTGCTCGACAAGGCAGCGGCCGAGCTGCGGCCAGCTGAAGTCCTGATGTACCGCCGCCCGACGCCATGACGCGCTGACGGCGCGCTGACCCGGCCCGCGGCTTCTGAGCGGAGACTGCTGATGCTGACGAGCGACGAAGTCCGCGCCGTGCCGCTGTTCTCGACCTTGTCGGACAGCAACCTCGAGCGGCTGGTGCGAACCTCCGCCGACCTGCAGCTCGGCGCGGGCGAGTTCGCGGTGCACGAAGGCGGCGAGCGGGCCTTGTTCGCCGTACTGGCGGGCCGGATCGAAGTGGTCAAGCAGCTCGACGGCGTCGAGCGCACGCTCGGCTGGCGCCTGCCCGGCAACATCTTCGGCGAAGTGCCGCTGGCCTTCGCGACGCCGTTTCCGGGCGGCTACCGCGCAGCCGAACCGTCGCGCGTGATGCGCATCGAACCGCAGCACTACTTCGCGATCGCCTCGTCGGCGCCCGAAGTCGCCGAGAAGCTCGGCGCGCTGGCGCGTGAACGCATCGGTGGCCTGCAGGGCATTGCGCTGCAGCCGCCCAAGGCACAGGTCATGGTGTACGGCGATCGCTGGGACCCGGCGTGCGGAGACCTGCGCCGTTTCCTGTCGCGCAACCAGATCGCCCACGACTGGGTGACGCCCGACGCCACCGGCGCCGCCGCGGCCTGGGGCCTGCCGTTGCCAGCCCCGGCCGACGGCCCCGCGTTGCGCCTGGCCGACGGGACCGTGCTCAGCCGACCCGCCCTGCGCGAGCTGGCCGACCGGCTGGGGCTGCAGACGCGCGCCAGCGCGCCGCTGTACGACGCCGTCATCATCGGCGGCGGGCCGGCCGGCCTCGCCGCCGCCGTGTACGGCGCCTCCGAGGGCCTGCGCACGCTGGTCATCGAACGCGAGGCGCCGGGCGGCCAGGCCGGTACGTCGTCCCGCATCGAGAACTACCTCGGGTTTCCGAACGGGGTGTCGGGCGACGAACTCGCCAGCCGCGCGCTGCAGCAGGCGCGGCGCCTGGGCGCCGAGATCCTGGTCACGCGCACGGTGCGCGGCATGGACCCGGCCACGCGCGAGATCTTGCTCGATGGCAGCGACGCCGTGTGCGCGCGCAGCGTGATCCTCGCCACCGGGGTCTCGTGGCGCCGCCTCGTGATCGAAGGCTTCGACCGCTTCATCGGCAAGGGCATCTTCTACGGTGCCGCCCGCAGCGAGGTCAGCTCCGCGCACGGGCAGGACGTGTTCCTGATCGGCGCCGGCAACTCGGCCGGCCAGGCGGCGCTGCACTTCGCCAACTACGCGCGCCGCGTCGTGCTGCTGGTACGCGGCGGTGCGCTGGCCAAGAGCATGTCGCAGTACCTGGTCGACCAGATCGGCCGCAAGGCCAACATCACCGTGCAGGTGCACGCCGAGGTGCACGCGGCGCACGGCGGCACTCACCTCGAGGCGATCGACGTACTCGACCGGCAAAGTTCGCAGACCAGCTGTCATGCGTGCGGCGGCCTGTTCGTGTTCATCGGTGCCGACGCCGACACCGGCTGGCTGCCGGCCGAGCTGGCGCGCGACAAGAACGGCTACGTGCTGACCGGCGAACACGTGACCAGGAGCGGCGTCTGGCCGCTCGAGCGAGACCCCTTCCTGCTCGAGGCGAGCGTGCCCGGCGTCTTCGCCTGCGGCGACGTGCGGCTGAGTCCGATCAAGCGGGTCGCGTCCGCGGTCGGCGAAGGCAGCATGGCGATCGCGTTCGTGCACCAGTACCTGGCGCAGCTCGGCGCACGCCCGGGGCGCGCATGAAGCTGGCCAGCCGCCTGGGTGCGATCGACCCGTTCTACGTGATGGAGTGCGCGAAGGCGGCCGACGTCATCGCGCGCAGCCCGGCCTGCGACCCCGCCCGCGGCGGTGAGCCGATGCTGTACCTGAACATCGGCGAGCCCGATTTCGGCGCGCCCGCGCCGGTGATCGCGGCCGCCGAGCGCTGCCTGCGCGCGGGCGACACGCAGTACACGCACGCGACCGGCCTCGCGGCGCTGCGCGAAGCGATCGCGGGCTGGTACGGCACGCGCTTCGGCCTGGCGATCGACCCGTCCCGCATCGTCGTCACCGCCGGCGCCTCGGCGGCGCTGCAGCTGGTCTGCCTGGCGTTGTTCGAGTCTGGTGACGAGGTCCTGCTGCCGGACCCGAGCTACCCGTGCAACCGCCATTTCGTCGCCGCCACCGGCGCCACGCCACGGCTGCTGACCTGCGGGGCGGCGCAGCGGTTCCAGCCCGACCCCGACGCCGTGCGTGCCGCCTGGACGCCGGCCACGCGCGCCGTGCTGCTGGCGTCGCCGTCGAACCCGACCGGCACCTCGATCCACCCGGCCGCACTGGCGGCGATCGCGGCCGACGTGCGCGCGCGCGGCGGCGTCACGATCGTCGACGAGATCTACCTCGGGCTCAGCTACGACCCGCGCTACGGCGCGAGCGCGCTCGGCCTGCCGGACGGCCTCGGCGACGACGTCATCTCGGTCAACAGCTTCAGCAAGTACTTCGGCATGACCGGCTGGCGGCTCGGCTGGCTGGTGCTGCCGCCGTCGCTCGTGCCGGCGGTCGAGAAGCTGGCGCAGAACCTCTACATCTGCCCGTCGTCGCTGGCGCAGCACGCGGCGGTCGCCGGCTTCGATCCGGCGTCGATCGCCGAATGCGAGCAGCGGCGCGACTCCTTTCGCGCGCGGCGCGACCTCGTGCTGCCGCGCCTCGAGGCGCTGGGCCTGACGGTACCGGTGGCGCCGGACGGCGCCTTCTACGCCTGGGTCGACGTCTCGGCCCACGCCGCCAGCAGCTGGGACTTCTGCTTCGACCTGATGCACCGCGCCCACGTCGCGCTGACGCCCGGGCGCGACTTCGGGCCGGCGTTCGGCGAACGCTTCCTGCGGCTGTCGTTCGCCAGCGCCGCGTCGGAACTCGAGCAGGCCCTTCAACGGCTGCGCCGCTGCCTGGGCTGAACCCCACAAGATGCCCGTGACGCCCTGCCCAGGCCGGCCGACGACTGGGTGACAAGGGGTAAACCGACGGTGCATTCGCACGCTTATCCGGCGCTGCACCGCCACCTCGCCCCGTAAGCTGCGGCGTTGTGGGACCTCAATCCGCAAGCGCCGTCGACCCGCTCGACGTGGGCGCCCCCGTCGATTTCGCCGTCACGGTGCTCACGCTGCCGCCGCCGGCAGCGGATGCACTGAGCGACCTCGTCGACGGCGGCGCCGCGGCGCCCACCGTCCCGGCCGAACTGGCCGACCAACCGACGCTGTCGCACATCGGGCGCTACGCGCTGAAGCAACGCCTCGGCCAGGGCGGCCTCGGCACCGTCTACGAAGCCTGGGACCCGCTGCTGTCGCGCACGGTGGCCGTCAAGACGCTGCAGTTCGACGCCGTGGCGTCGCACGAGCGGCTGGCACTCGACCGCCTGTTCCTCAACGAGGCACGCGCGGTCGCCGGGTTGAACCACGCACACATCGTCACGGTGCACGACGCCGGGCTGTCGCCGCACGGGGTCTACATCGCGATGGAGCGGCTGCGCGGCCGCGACCTGCGCCAGGCGCTGGTGGCCGGCTGGCGGCCGACACCGTCGCAGGCCGCGCACCTGGTGCGCCGCGTCGCCGACGCGCTGGCCTACGCGCATGCACGCGGCGTCGTGCACTGCGACATCAAGCCGGCCAACATCTTCCTGACCCGCAAGGGCCGGCCGACGGTGCTCGACTTCGGCATCGCACGCGTCGCCAAGGGCGCGGCCGCACCGGCACTCGAAGGCCTGATCGCCGGCTCGCCGCACTACGTGGCGCCCGAACAGCTCGACGGCGGGGAGATCGACGGCCGCTCCGACGTCTACGCGCTCGGCGTCGTGCTGTACGAGCTGCTGACCGCCCGCAAGGCCTTCGACGGCGACAGCCTGGAGGCGATTTCGGAGGCGGTGCGCCACGCCACGCCCACGCCCGCCCACGAACTGGCGCCCGACGTGCCACCGGGCCTGTCGGCGCTGGTCGCGCGCGCCATGTCGCGCCGCCCCGAGGACCGCCCACCGACCGCCGGTGACTTCGCGCAGCGGTTGCGCATCTGGCACACGGCGCCCGACGACGGAGCGCAGGCACGGCCGCAGACGCGTCCCGACAGCGGCCCGCGGCGAGCCGTGCTCGTCGCGGTGACGGTCGCTCTCGCAATCGGTGTCGCGGCACTGGCGTGGCGAGCCCCCGGCACGGCCGCGGACGAGCCCGTGCTGGCCACCACCGCCGACACCGCACCACCGCCGGCCATGGTGCGGCCGCTCCCGCCGACCGACATCCGGATTCCGCTGGCGGGGGGGTCAACCGCCGCGGGCGACGGCATGCCCGATGCCAGCCGCGCCACGACACCGCCGCCGGCCACGTCGCTGCGGCCGACCGCCCGCGCAACCGCACCGAACGCCACCGCCACCGCGCCAGCCGCCACTGCCGGCGCGACCGGCGCGACCGGCAGCGTGCAGGTCGCGATCAGCCCCTGGGGGGCGATCGAGGTCGACGGCCATGCCGCCGGCGTCACACCGCCACTGACGCGGCTCGAACTACCGGCCGGGCCGCACCTGATCATCGTGCGCAACGGCGACTTCCCGCCCTTCATCACCGAGGTCCAGGTCGTGCCCGGCAAGCCGGTGGCGGTGCGCCACCGTTTCGGCTCATGAACCGGGCGCCGCCCTCACCGGTGCACCGGCCCGCGGCATCACCGTTCGCGCTCGCGCTGGTGTGGGCCGGGACGCTGGCGCTGTCCGGCTGCCTGGCGACCGTGTCGCCGGCCACGCCGCCAGCCCCCCCACCGGCACCTGCACCGCCCGTGGCCGCGTCGGCGCCCGGCATCGTGGACCTGCTCGCGCGGCCGGCCGAACGCTCACTCGTCGAGGGCGTGCGGGCCTACGACGCCGGCCAGTACACGCTCGCGGAGCCCGCGCTGACGCAGGCGCTGGCGGCGGGCCTGGTGAACCCGCGCGACCAGGCCACCGCCCACAAGCTGCTCGCGTTCATCGCCTGCGCCAGCCAGCGTGTCGCCGCGTGCGAACACGCGTTCCGCGCCGCGCGCGCGGCCGACCCGGGCTTCGTGCTGTCGCGTTCCGAACGCGGCCATCCGATGTGGGGCCCGGTCTACCGGCGCGTGCTGGCGCCGTAGCACCCTCCTTCGCCTGCGCCGCGCGCCGGCGGCCCCTCTTGCATAATCGGGCGGTTCCATGAGCCTGTCCGAACCCTTTCGACACGCGCTGCGCGTGTACTGGGAAGACACCGATGCCGGCGGCATCGTCTTCTACGCGAACTACCTGAAGTTCTTCGAACGTGCCCGCACCGAATGGCTGCGCGCGCGCGGCGTCGAACAGCAGGCGCTGCGCGAGTCGACCGGAGCCCTGTTCGTCGTCTCCGAGGCCCGGCTGCGTTGTATGCGGCCGGCGCGGCTGGACGACTGGCTGACGGTGACGGTGGAGGTGCGGCATGCCGGGCAGGCGTCGTTGCGCATCGCACAGCAGGCCTGGCGTGCGACGGAACTCCTGGCCGATGGTGAGGTTCGAATCGCCTGCGTCGACGCGATAACGCTGCGGCCGCGGCGCTTCCCCGAGGATGTGTGGCAAAGGACCCGATGAACCAGGACCTGTCGATCGTCTCCCTGATACTGCATGCGAGCTTCGTCGTGCAGTTCGTGATGGCCGGGCTGATGCTGGTGTCGCTCGCGAGCTGGAGCGTGATCTTCGGCAAGCTGTTCAGCCTCAAGCGCGTGCGCGCCGGCAACGACGAGTTCGAGCGCGAGTTCTGGTCCGGCCGCAGCCTGACCGAGATGAACCAGGAGGTCGGCGCCCGCGCCGACGGCCCCCCGATGGCGCGCATCTTCGCCAGCGGCATGCGCGAGTTCATGAAGCTGCGCGAACGCCACCTCGACGGGCCGGCGCAACTGGACGGCGCACGGCGCGCCATGCGCGCGAGCTACCAGCGTGAACTCGACACGCTCGAGAGCCACCTGAGCTTTCTGGCGTCGGTCGGCTCGGTCAGCCCCTACGTCGGCCTGTTCGGCACCGTGTGGGGCATCATGCACGCGTTCGTCGGCCTGTCGAACCTGCAGCAGGTGACGCTGGCGACGGTCGCACCCGGCATCGCCGAGGCGCTGGTCGCGACCGCGATCGGCCTGTTCGCCGCGATCCCGGCGGTGGTGGCGTACAACCGCTTCGCGCGCGAGATCGACCGCACTGCGATCCGCCTCGAGACCTTCATCGAGGAGTTCCTCAACATCCTGCAGCGCAACGCCGCCGCCCCGGCCTCGTCGGCCGGCCCGGCGGCGACGCGCTGACGACGGCGGCGCGCGACATGCCCGGCGTCTCCTCCCGCGGCCGCGGCCGGCGCACGATCAGCGAGATCAACATGGTCCCGTTCATCGACGTCATGCTGGTGCTGCTGATCATCTTCATGGTCACGGCGCCGCTGATCACGACCGGCGTCGTCGAACTGCCGAGCGTCGGCCAGGCGCAGCAGGCGGAGCCGACCGTGATCGAGATCGTGGTGGGCAAGGACGAAAAACTGGAGCTGCGCGTGCGCGGCAAGGACGGCGGGCCGCTGGCCCCCGTCGTCAAAGGCCGGTTGGCGGCCGATGTGCAGCGCTTGCAGGGCGGCCGTGCCGACATGCCGGTCGTCATCACGGCCGACAAGGGCGTTCGCTACGACGCCGTCGTCGAGGTCATGAACGTGCTTCAAGGCGCCGGCGTGCGCCGCGTCGGGCTGTCGGTCGCGGCGGTGAAATGAGCGCAGCATCGACACCATGAACGCCGCCGTCGAGCCCAGCGACCTGCTGCGTCCGCGGCCCGCGGAAGGCCTCGGCCGGGGCGCCGCGCTCGCCGTCGTCGTGCACCTGGGCCTCGTGATCGCGCTGGCATTCTCGGTGCACTGGCGGCGCCAGCCGGTCACGACCTTCAACGCCGAGATCTGGTCAGCGCTGCCGGAGCAGGCCGCGCCGAAGGCCGTGCCGGCTCCTCCCCCGCCGCCACCGCCACCGACCCCGCGGGCCGAGCCTCGGCCGACGCCAGCGCCGCCGCCGCGGGCCGACGCCGACATCGCGCTCGAGCAGGTCAAGCGGCGCGCGGCGGAGCGGGAGCAGGTGCGCGAGCAGGATAGACAGCGCGAAAAGGAGCGGCAGGCGCAGCGCGAGCGTGAAGCCCAGGTGACCGCGAAGCGCCAGCGCGAGGCCGAGGCGGCGGCGCTGAAGCAGCAGCGGGAACTGCAGGACAAGCGCCGTGCCGAGCTCGAACGCAAGGCCGAGGAGGCGCGCCGAGAGGAAGCCCGCCGCGAGGCGGCACTGGCGAAGCAGCGCGAGGCCAACCTCGAGCGCATGCTGGGCCAGGCCGGTGTCACTGGCGCCACCGGCGGTGCCGATTCGACCGGCAGCGCAGCGCGCGACAGCGGCCCGTCGGCCAGCTATGGCGGCAAGATCATCGCGCGCGTCAAGCCGAACATCGTGCTGACCGACTCAGTGCCGCCGTCGCTCGAGGCGGTGGTCGAGGTGCGCGCGTCGGCCACGGGCACCGTGCTCGCGCGGCGCATCGTCAAGTCCAGCGGCAACGCGATCTGGGACGAGGCCGTGCTGCGCGCGATCGACCGCACCGGCACGCTGCCGCGCGACACCGACGGCCGCGTACCGTCCCCCATCAACATCAGCTTCACGCCCGAGTGAGCGGCGGCGCGGCCGGACCGGACCCGGGTCGGTAGCGCGCGACGAACTCGCGGTCGGTCGGGTGTTCCAGCGCCGGACCCGGCACCGCTGCAGCGGGTGCTCACCTGCCGGCCGCGTTGAGCGACCAGTCGTACTCGCCGAACGAGATCGGCACGCTGCGCGCACGCAACCGCGCCCGCAGCGCCGGGTCGGCGCTCAGCGTGTCCGCGTAGTCGGCGAACAGGTCCTCCAGCCGCTGCCAGCCGCGGTCACCGCGTTCGAAATCCTCGCGGTACCACTTGAAGATCGGGCTGACGACGAGGCGACCGCCAGCCGCCGTGTCGTCGACGCGGTTGCGGCTGCGGTCGGCCAGGAAACGCCGCAGGCCGTCGTCGAGCTGGGCGTCCAGCAGCGCCGCGTCGAAGGCCTCGGGGCGCAGCGCCGGGCAGCCGATCGACGCGCAGTTGAGCGCGGCGTGCACACGCGGGTCGCGGTAGACCGGGCGCAGCCGCTCGTGCTCGATCCAGTCGAGCGTGCGGGGCGCGCCGAGCAGGCGGAAAAACGGTTGCCGCCACGGGCTCGTGAACAGCGTGCCGATGTCCTTGATCGAGCGCAGCTCGGGCCAGCGCGTCAGCACCAGCTCGACCGTGAAGGCGTTGTAGGCGTTGATCAGGAACGCCATCTGCGCCGCGCGCGGCAGGCGTTCGAAGTCCGCCGGCGTCAGTGCGCTGAAGGCCTGCAGCACCGCCTGCAGCGCGCCGCGCTCGGCCGCGAAGCCAGCGTAGTCGACGCGGCTCGCGTGGCCCTCGGCGCTCCAGCGCACGTGGCGGCTGAGAAGCGCATTCCACTGCGTGCTGGCCGTGCCCAGCTGCGACGGCTCCGCCGCGCTCGCGCGGCGCGGGCCGGCCGCGGCCACGACGAGCAGGCCGCCGAGCGCGACCTGCTGCAGCAGCCGACGGCGCGCGGGCGAGCGCAGCCCGGGCGCGAGCGCCATCATCCGCGCCTCCAGGTGTGGAAGCGCCGCACCCAGCGCAGCAGGCGTTCGGGCTGGTGCGCCCGCTTCCACTCGCCGGCGGTGGCTTTCGCGGCCTCGGCCATCGTCGGGTAGGTGTGGATGGTGCCGAGGATCTTGTTCAATCCAAGCTTGTGCTTCATCGCCAGCACGTATTCGGCCAGCAGGTCGCCGGCGTGGGCGCCGACGATGGTCACGCCGAGGATGCGGTCCTTGCCGGGGGGCGTCAGCACCTTGACCCAGCCCGCGGTCGCGCTGTCGGCGATCGCGCGGTCGAGTTCGTGCAGCTCGAAGCGCGTGACCTCGAACGCCACGCCCTGCTCCCGCGCTTCCTGCTCGTTGAGGCCGACGCGCGCGACCTCGGGGTCGATGAAGGTGCACCACGGGATCACGCGGTAGTCGGCCTTGAACTTCCTGAGCCCGCCGAACAGCCCGTTGACCGCGGCGTACCAGGCTTGGTGGGCGGCCACGTGCGTGAACTGGTAGGGCCCGGCGACATCACCGGCGGCCAGGATGTTCGGAAACTTGGTCTCCAGATACTCGTTGACCGAGATCGTCTTGTCGCTCGCGATGCCCAACGTCTCGAGGCCGAAACCCTTGAGCCGCGCCGCGCGGCCGACCGCGCACAACAACTCGTCGAAGACCAGCGCCGATTCGGCACCGTCGGCCTCGACGACCAGGCGCTTGGCGCCATCGCCGTCACGTTCGCAGCGCAGCGCCTTGTGGCCGGTCAGCACCCGCACGCCGTCGGCCTCGAGCGCCTGCTGCGCGTAGGCCGACACTTCCTGGTCTTCACGCACCAGCAGCCGCGCGGCCATCTCGACCTGCGTGACCTGCGAACCGAGGCGCGCGAAGGCCTGCGCCAGCTCGCAGCCGATCGGCCCGCCGCCCAGCACCAGCAGGCGCTTGGGCAGCGTGCGCAGCCCCCACAGGGTGTCGCTCGTCAGGCAGCCGATCTCCTTCAGCCCGGGCAGCGGCGGCACGAAGGGCTCGGCCCCGGTGGCGACGACGATCGCGCGCGTGCTCAGCGTCAACGCGGCGGCGCCATCAGACGGCAGCACCTTCACGTGCCACGGGTCGACGATCGTCGCGTCGCCGCGCAACACGTGCACGCCCAGCCCGCTGTAGCGCGCCACCGAATCGTGCGGTTCGATGGCGCGGATCACGCGCGCCACCCGGTCCATCACGGCGCCGAAGTCCACCGGCAGTTCGGTGTCGGCCAGGCCGTAGCGGCTGCCGTGGCGCGCCTGCTGCACCAGTGTCGCGGTGCGGATCATCGCCTTGCTCGGCACGCAGCCGGTGTTCAGGCAGTCGCCACCCATGCGGCCGCGTTCGACCAGCGTCACCTCGGCCTTCACCGCGGCGGCGATGTAGCTCGTCACGAGGCCCGCCGAACCGGCGCCGATCACCACCAGGTTGCGGTCGAAGCGGCGCGGTTTTGCACCCGCCCACGGCTGGTAGACGCGGCGCGCGCGGATCGCGTCGACCACCTTGCGCCCGATCAGCGGCAGCAGCCCGAGCAGCACCAGACTGCCGACCAGTGCCGGCGACAGCACGTCCTTCAGCGACGAGATACCCGCCAGCGCCGTTCCGGCGTTGACGTAGACCAGCGTGCCCGCGAGCATGCCGAGCTGGCTGACCCAGTAGAAACGCCGCGCCGGCATCGCCGTCAGCCCCATCAGCAGGTTGACGACGAAGAACGGCACCAGCGGCACGAGCCGCAGCGTGAACAGGTAGAAGGCGCCGTCGCGCTCGAGGCCGCGGTCGATGTCGGCCAGGCGCTCGCCGAAGCGCGCGCGCACCGGGTCGCGCAGCAGGTAGCGCGCCACCAGCATCGCGAGCGTGGCGCCGATCGACGACGCGAACGACACCAGCAACGTGCCGGTGACGAGCCCGAACAGCGCGCCAGCCGCCAGCGTGAGCACCGCCGCGCCGGGCAGCGACAGCGCCGTCACTGCGACGTAGAGCGCGAAGAAGCCGCCCAGCACCGCGGCGGGTCGGGCGTCGTACAGCGCCGCCAGCCGCGCCTGCGAGGCCTTCAGCGTCTCGAGGCTGAACCAGCGCCCGAGGTCGAAGACGAAGAACGCCACGAGCCCGAGCACCAGCAGCAGCCCGAGCACGATGCGCGAACGGGTCGATTTCATCGGTCACGTTCTCCTGGCAGCTCGAGCGCGCGCAGTGTGCTCCAGCCGCCGACGATACGGGTCACGGTCGTCAGCGCACACAGCGCAGCGAAGACGAACGCGAAGGGCGCGAACTGCGCCGGCCACAGGCACATCAGCGTGAAGCACAGCAGCGTCTCGCTCGCTCCGGTCAGTCCGCCCAGGTAGTGCAAACCTTTCGACGGGTAGGCGGCATTCGCCGGCAGCCCACGCCGCTCGGCCAGCACCGCGAACGCGAGAAAGCTCGACCCGGTGCCGACGAAGGACGCGATCAGCAGCGCCGCCGGCAGCGCGTTGACGGCCGGGTCGGCGAGCGCGAAACCCACCGGGATGCCGGCGTAGAACAGGAAGTCGAGCGTGATGTCGAGGAAGGCGCCGGCATCGGTCGGCCGCGTCAGGCGCGCCAGCGCGCCGTCGATGCCGTCGCACAGGCGGCTGGTCAGCAGCAACAGCAGGCCGAGCAGCCACGCCTGCCACGCGATCGCGGCCGCCGCCGCGACGCCGATCGCGAAGCCGACCAGCGTCACCGCGTCGGCCCCCACGCCGGCGCGCTGCAGCCGCGCGGCAATTGCGTCCAGCGGCGGCTGCAGCCAGCGCTGCGCGATCGGGTCAAGCACGCGCGGCCTCCGGAGCGGTGCGGGCGGTCATGGCCTGGCCGGCGGCGCGAGGTCGACGCGCTGCGCGCCGGGTGGTGCGTCGTCGGGGTCGTGCGTGACCAGCACCGCCGGCACGCCGCGCGCCCGCAGCCGCTCCCAGGTGAAGCGGCGCATGCGTTCACGCAGCGCGGTGTCGAGCCGCGCGAAGGGTTCGTCGAGCAGCAGCGCCCGCGGCTCGCCGAGCAGCGCGCGCAGCAGCGCCACGCGTGAACGCTGGCCGCCGGACAGCGCGTGCGGCCGCCGCTGGCCGAGGCCGTCGAGTTCGGCCTCGGCGAGTGCGGCCTCGGCGCGCGCGATGCGCGCCGCACGCGCCCCGGCCGGCACCGCGAACAGCAGATTGTCGCGCACGCTCAGGTGCGGAAACAGCAGGTCGTCCTGGAACAGCAGGCCGATGCGTCGCTGCTCGACCGGCAGCGGCGTCAGGTCGCGGCCGTCGAGCAGCACGCGGCCGGCGCCGGTCAACGGCGGCTCGAGCAGCCCGGCCAGCCACGCCAGCAAGGAGCTCTTGCCGGCGCCGCTGGGTCCCGTCACGACCAGCACTTCGCCCGCTCCGACCTGCGCCGTCAGCGCCGGCACCAGCACCCGCTCAGCGTGGCGGATCGTCACCGCGTCGAGGTTCAGCGCCACACCACCCCGACCGGTGCGATGGCCGACGCCGGCGCCACCGGCGCTGCCCCACGGCGGCGCGCGACGGTGGCCGCGAGCGCGAAGGCCGCCATCGGCAGCAAGGCCTGCAGCAGTGCAAACGCCGCCGCCAGCGACCGTTGCCCGCCACTGGCCAGCGTGACCGCCTCGGTCGTCAGCGTCGGGTGGCGCCCGGTGCCGAGGAACTGCGTCGCCAGGAACTGCGCCACGCTGACCGCGAAGCCGACCGCCGCCGCCGCCGCCAGCGGCGCTGCGAGCAGCGGTGCCTTCACGCGGCACCAGAACACGATGCGCCCGCGGCCGAGGGTGAGCGCGGTCTGCGCGAAGCGCGGGTCGAAACCGCGCCAGGCCGGCCGCAGCGTGAGCATCGTGTACGGCAGCACCACCAGCACGTGGGCCCACAGCACGCCCGTGCGGGTGCCGTCGATCGCCAACGCCAGCGCCGCCGCGTACAGCCCGGACATCAGCAGCAGCGACGGCACGACCAGCGGCGCCAGCACCGCGGGCAGCGCCCAGCGGTCCCACGCCGCCGGCGTCGCCTCCAGCCACCCGACCGTCAGTGCGAGCGCCAGCAGCGAAGCGCCGGCGGCGAGGGCGACCGTGAAACCGAGCGTGCCGGCGCTGGCCGCGACCGTGGCCCAGGCCGCCATCGTCCAGCGCTGCGGCAGGGCGTCCGGAAAGGTCCAGACCCCGGCGATGCTCAGCAGCACGAGCGTCGCGATGACCAGCGCATAGATGAGCGCGACGCCACCCGACGTCGCCACGGCGATGCGCCGCGGCGACGGCCCGGCCGGCGCCGGCCGCCAGCCCGCGGTGGCCACGCGGCGCCAGAGCCGCCCGCACACCGGCGCCGCGAACCCGACCAGCGCGACGCCCGCCGCGAGCACCAGCGCCAGCGTGAGCGCCGCAGCGGCCCCACGCGCGTTGTGTGCGCGGTCGGCGTCGATCAGGTCGGCGTACGCGAGCACCGCGAGCGGCGGTGGCGCGGTCGGGCCGACGATCAGCGCCAGGTCGACCACCGTCAGTGCGTAGGCCGCGACCGCCAGCAGCGGCCAGGCCAGACGCGGCAGCCACTGCGGCCAGCCGAGTTGCCACCACCACGCGCTCGGCGCCAGGCCGAAACTGCGTGCCAGCGCCTGTTGCCGGCGCAGGTCGGCGTCGACCTCGGGCCGCGCCAGCAGCGCCACCGCCTGCCACAGCAGGAACGGCAACTCCTTGAACACGAGCACCGCGGTCAGCCCCCAGGCACCCGCATCGTGCACCGTGCCCCAGTCTGGCGGATCGGTCCAGCCCGCCAGCGGCGCGAGCTCGCGCGCGAGCGCACCGGCCGGCGCCACCAGCCAGGCCAGGCCGATCGCAAATGCGGCGTGCGGCACCGCCAGCAGCGGCGCCAGCGCGCGCGCCACCCCCGGCCAGGCCCGGCTGCCGTGCAGCCGCGTCGTCAGCCACAGCGTCAGCCCGAGCGACAACGCGGTGGCGACGACGGCGCTGCGCAGCGACAGCAGCAGCGCCCCGGGCACCCGGGGGTCGGCGGCGAGCGCGTCCCATGCCGATGGCTGCAGCGCGTCGGCCAGCGCCAGCGGCAGCGCAACGGCGATCGGCAATCCGAAGGCTGCCAGAGGAACCACGCGGGCAAGCAGTTGCCCGCCGCGCACCGCGCGACTCAGCGGCCGCCGTGGCGCTGCTGCCATGCGGTCTCGATCGGCTCCACCCAGCTCGCGTGCGGCTCCGACCAAGCGGGCGCCGGCCGCCGCACGGCGCCCGGCACCTGGGCCGGGTCACGGAACAGCGCGCGCTGTGCCGGCGCGAGCCGGTCCAGCGCCAGCACCGTCGGGTCGCCCCAGTGCGCGATGTCGGCCTTGCGGGCCTGCGCCGGCGCCGACTGCAGGAAATTGGCGACCACCTGCGCCCCGGCCGGCGCCCGCGCGTTGAACGGAATGGCGACGAAGTGCGTGTTGCCTATCGTGCCGCCGTCGAGCTGAAAGGCCTCCACCGTCGCCGGCAGCGTCTGGTCGGCGATGTGGTTCGCCGGCTCGTTGGGGTTGAAGGTCAGGCTCATCGCCAGTTCACCGTCGGCGAGCATCTGCCGCATCGCACCCGGCTCGGCCGGGAACTGCGCACCGCCGCGCCACAGGTGGGGATGCAGCTGCTCGAGCCAGGCCCACAGCGGCGGTGTCAGGCGGTCGAACGCGGCGCTCGTGTGCGGGCGCTGCAAGGCCGCGCGGCCGGCGGCGTCGAGCTGCCCGGCGAGCGCCTGCTTGAGGAAGGTCGTGCCGACGAACTGCGGCGGCCGCGGATAAGTGAAACGGCCCGGATGCGCCTTGGCCCACGCGAGCAGCCCGGCTAGCGACGCCGGCTCCGGACGCGGCGCGCGCGCGGTGTCGACGAAGAAGGTCAGCTGCGCCATGCCCCAGGCGGCCTCGTAGCCGGCCACCGGCTCGCCGAAGTCGACCAGCGTGGTGGGCTTGCCGACCGTGTCGACGGCGCGGAAGTTGGGCAGCGACTCGGCGAAGGGCCCGAACAGCAGGCCGTCGCGCTTCATCGCCAGGAAGTTCTCGCCGTTGATCCACACCAGGTCGGCCGAGCCTTCGCGCCGCCCAGCGGCCTTCTCGGCGCGCACGCGGCGCACCATCTCGGCGGTATCGGCGAGCTTGACGTGCAGCAGTTCCACCCCGTGCACGCGCTTCAACTCGCCCGCCGCCCACTGCAGGTAGGCATTGATGCGGGCGCTGCCGCCCCAGGCGTTGAAGTGCACCGTCTGGCCACGTGCCGCGCCTTCGATGCGCTCCCAGGCCGCAGGATCGAAGGCGGCAGACGCGCGGCCGGAGGCGGTGGCCATCAGTCCGCCGACGGTGGCGGTCCAGGTCAGGAAAGGTCGTCGCTGCATCAGTCCGCCGGGCTCCGGGGGGGGGTTCAGTAGGACGATAGCCGACGCGCGATCCACGCATCGAGCGACCAACGGCCCGGTCCCCACAGCAGCAGCGCCAGCAGCAGGCTGCAGGGGGTCGTCGTGGTCATGCGGCCGGGGCTCCGTCGTGTTCGGTGACACCGACCAGCCAGCCCGCGGTGACGGCGTGCGCCAGCCAGCCCGAAAAGTCGAACTCCACCGCGGCGCCATCGAGCGCGGCGGCTAGCGACTCGCCGCGGCACAGCGCGGCCATGAACAAGCGGTCGCCGGGCAGCACCGGGTCCACCGTGCCGCGCCAGCCGGCGCGCCAGATCAACGCGGTTTCGCCGGCGCCGGCCATGAACGCCGCGCGCACCGGCGCGAAGCGGTCAGCCGCATCGCCGCGATGCGCCTGCCAGAGTGTGACGACCGGGTACTGCGAGGCCACCAGCGCCGCCCCCGGCGCGAGCACCAGCTGCAGCCCGGCCGGGTCGTCGTGCGCGAGCCGTGCCAGGCCGTCGAGCGCCGGCGACAGGTCGGCCGCGGATTCGGCCACGTGCACCGCCCAGTCGACGCGCGCGACGTCGGCCAGGTAGGGCTCGTCGGCCAGCGCCGGGTCGGCCGCCAGCGCCTCGGGCAGCGCGTCGCCCCAGAGCGCCAGATCGCCGCGGGTCGGCGGGCAGGCTGACCAGTGGCGGCGCGCGAGCAGAGCGAGGGTCTCGTCGCCGACCAGCGCGGCGACGGTGGGGAACGCGATGGTCAGTGCGCGCTCGGCATTCGAGCGGGCATTGGCGCGATAGGCCTGCAGCGCCCGTGTCGCCTGCGCCGGCGCACCGCTCACGCCGTGCAGCACGGCCGCGGTCGCCGCCGCATCACCGCACAGCGCCGCGAGCAGGCGCTGCTGGCGTGCGGCCTCGGCGGCGCGGGCGGCGGCGTGCACCGCGTTCACTGGACTGCCTTCAGGCTGCGCCTTCCGGTATTCGCGCTTGGGGCGGCCCGGCGCGCTCATGCCGTCATCCGTTCGGCGAGTGCGGCGACGTGCGTCTCGGCGATCAGCGCTTCGCCGAGCAGCACCGTCAGCGCCGGCAGGTCGGTGTCCCATTCGACCAGTGTCGGCACCGGGCCGCAGCGC
>JBDTUO010000007.1:0-25279 GCA_040007675.1 Rubrivivax sp. | reverse complement strand
CGCAGGGCCGCAAGTACGTGACGCCCGAGATCGCGCAGATGCTGGTCGAGAGCCTCACGACGCCGGCACCGGAGAACGCGCACCAGAAGCTGTCGGATCGCGAGATGCAGACGCTGGTGCTGATCGCATCGGGCAAGCGACTGTCCGACATCGCCGAGGCGCTGCTGTTGTCACCGAAGACGGTCTCGGTGTACCGCGCCCGCGTGCTCGAGAAGCTCGGCCTGGCGAACAACGCGGAGCTGACCGTCTACGCGATTCGGCGCGGGCTGGTCGGCGACTGAGCCTTGGCGGCGAGCCCCGGCGTCGGCGACCCCGTCGCGGCACGCCAGGCCGGCGCCGACTGGCTGTCGCTGGCGCTGATCGACGCCCGCAACCACACGCTGCGCTGGCTGGCGGCACTCGAGGCGGCGCCGCCCGGGCCGCTGGTGCCGGCGGCAGGATTCCCGTCGGCGCTATGGCTTGCGGGCCATGCCGCGTGGTGGGGCGAATACTGGATCCTGCGCCACGTGCAGGCACAGCGCGGCGAGCGCGCCGATCCGGCCGGCCTGCGGCTGGCTGCGCTCGACCCCTGCGCCGAGGCCTTCGACACGCGGCGACGGGCCGAGGCGCGTGAGGGCCCGCCCGGCTGGACGGAGCTGCCGATCGTGCGGGCCTACCTCAGCGACACGCTCGAATCCCTGGTCGACCTGCTGGCCCGGCCGGCCGCGGGGGGTGGCGACGACACGCTGTACTTTTTTCGCCAGGCCTTGCGCGTCGAGGACCGCTGTACCGAGCAGATGGCCGCGCTGGCGCAGGCGGCCGGCGTCGTCGACGCGCCGTGGCCGGCCCCGCGCGCGCCACTCGCCGAGCGGGCGCCGATCGGCCTGCCGCCGCGCACGCACCGCCTCGGCACCGAACCCGGCGGCCTGGTGCCGGGGCCGGAGCGCTGGGCGCACGCGGTCGGCCTGCCGGAAGGCGAGATCGACGCCCAGCCGGTGAGTTGGTCGCGCTGGGCCGAGTTCGCCGCCGACGGCGGCTACGACGAACCGCGCTGGTGGAGCGAGGCCGGCTGGGCCTGGGCGCAGCGCGTGCAGCGGCGCGCGCCGCGTCACGTGGAGCAGCTGCGCGGCGGCGCCGTGGTGGTCCAGCACGACGGGCGGCTGCAGCGTGCGGCGCCATCCCAGGCCGCCGCGCACCTGACGCGCCACGAGGCCGAGGCCTGGTGCCGCTGGGCCGACCGCCGGCTGCCGACCGAGGCCGAATGGGAGCACGCGGCGGCTGGTGGCGTCGGGCGCGGATTCGTCTGGGGCGAGGTGCTGGAATGGGTCGCCGGGTCGGCGCGCGCCTATCCGGGCCATGAAGAGCCGCTCGGCGAGCCCGAACCGCTGCCGCCCCCCAGTGCCGGACGCGGCGTGCTGCGCGGCGCGTCGCGCCTGACGCCGACGCGTGCGGCGCACCCGCGCGCGCGTCGCTTCGCGGACCCCGCCGACGACCGCTGGCCAAGTGGCTTTCGCAGCTGCGCCGTGTGAGGCGAGCGCCTGGGCGCGCGCTGCCCGTCCCCAGGACAGGGCTTGCCGCGCCGGTGCGCGCGCCGCACAGTGCGTGGTGGCCACCCCGGGTGTGGTGAACGGAGGGGCATGTCGACCATGATCACGATCTACCGCGCGCTGTCGAAGCTGATCGTCTATCGCTCAGAGGGGCCCGAGGTGCCCGGGCTGAAGGCGATGCTCAACGTCGTTCTGAAGTGGCAGCCCGCACTCGACACGGCCTCGAACCGGATCGACGAGGCGGCGCTGGCGGCGGTGATGGAGTTCCAGCGCCGCGAGAAGCTGAAGGTGGACGGTCGCGTCGGGAACGTCACCTACCACCGGCTGCTGCGCGTGTACCGCTACCACTACGCGCTGCTGACCGGCGGCTCGACCCCGAGCTGGATGCGGGTGGCGCAGGGCGAGATGGGCCAGCGCGAGGTTGTCGGCAAAGGCGCCAACCCGCAGATCGTCTCGTACCTGAACACCTGCCCGTACCTGAAGCGAAAGGGCGCCAGCCAGTCCGACGAGACGGCGTGGTGCGCCGCGTTCGTCAACTGGTGCCTCAAGCGCAGTGGCTTCCCGGGGCTGGACACCGACCAGGCGGGGCTGGCCCGCACGTGGAGCACCTACGGTGTGGCGCTTGACGGGCCGCGCGTGGGGGCGATCGCGGTCATCTACCGCGCTGCGGCGAGCTCCGACACCGCGACCGGCAACCACGTCGGTTTCCTGGTGGACGGTGGCGTCGGCAACCGCGTGACGCTGCTCGGCGGCAACCAGGGCGACCAGGTCGTGATCCGCGACTACGTCGGCTGGGACCTGATCGGGCTGCGCTGGCCGACCGGCGGCGCGGCCGGCTGACGCCCCCGGCGCCGGTCGGGCGCGCGGGGGGCGGCCGCATGACGTCGGGCCGGGAGGTAGCATGGCGAGCCCCCGCCCCGGAGACCCCGATGCCCGAAGTGACGATGAGCGTGAACGGCGCCGCCGTGAGCGCCACGGTCGAGCCGCAGACCTTGCTGGTCGAGTTGCTGCGCGACCACCTCCAGCTCACCGGCACCCACGTCGGCTGCGACACCAGCCAGTGCGGCGCGTGCACCGTGCTGCTCGACGGGCAGGCAGTCAAGAGCTGCAGCGTGCTGGCGGTGCAGGCCGCCGGCCGCAAGGTCGGCACGGTGGCCGGCCTGGCCGCGGCCGACGGCACGCTGCACCCGGTGCAGGAAGCCTTCGTCGCCTGCCATGGCCTGCAGTGCGGGTTCTGCACGCCGGGCATGCTGATGAGCGCTGCCGGCCTGCTGGAGCACACGCCGCGGCCGACCGACGCGCAGATCGTCGATGCGCTCGAGGGCAACCTGTGCCGCTGCACCGGCTACGTCAACATCGTCGCGGCGGTGCGCCAGGCGGCCGCCACGATCGTGCAGAAGGCGACCACATGACCGCGCCGCTGGATGTCATGCGTTTCGGCAGCGGTCAGGCGGTGCGCCGGGTCGAGGACCCCGCGCTCGTGCGCGGCGAGGGCCGGTTCACCGACGATGTGGTGCCACCCGGCCAGCTGTTCGCGGCCTTCGTGCGTTCGAGCGTCGCGCACGGTCGCATCGTCGCGGTCGACGTCGACGCGGCGCGGGCGATGCCCGGCGTGCGGGCGGTGATCACCGGCGCCGACCTGGTGGCGGCCGGTGTCAAGCCGATCGCGCTCGCGCCGGCCATGAAGCGCCCGGACGGCAGCCCGATGACGGCAGCGCCGCGGCGCGCGCTCGCGCACGAACTGGTGCGCTTCGTCGGCGAGCCGGTGGCGCTGGTGGTGGCCGAGTCGCGCGCGGGCGCCAAGGCGGCGGCCGACGCGGTGTTCGTCGACGTCGAGGAACTGCCGTCCGTGACCGACCCGAACCGCGCGCTCGAGTCCGGCGCGCCGGTGGTGTGGGAGGCGGCGCCGGACAACGTGTGTGCCGTCGCGCAGCATGGCGACCCGGTGAAGGTCGCAGCGGCCTTCGATGCCGCGCCGCATCGGGTGCGGCTCGCGCTCGTGAACCAGCGCCTCGCGCCGAGCCCGATGGAGCCGCGCAGCGTGCTGGCATGGATGGAGGGCGGGCGCTTGCACATGCGGCTGTCGAGCCAGATGCCCACCGGCGTGCGCGGCGGCCAGGCCGACGCGCTGCCCGGGCTGACGGCCGAGCAGGTGCGGGTGGTCGTCGGCGACGTCGGCGGCGGCTTCGGCATGAAGACCGGGATCTACCCGGAGGACATCGCCATCGCGCACGCGGCGCGCACGCTCGGTGCGCCGGTCAAGTGGCAGGCCGAGCGCATCGAGGACTTCCTGTCGGCGGTGCACGGGCGCGACCTGCTGAGCGACGCCGAGCTCGCGTTCGACGCCGACGGCCGCGTGCGCGCGCTGCGCGTGCGCTCGATCGCCAACGTCGGCGCCTGCGCGACGACCACCGGGGTGTTGATCCCGCTGCTGATCGGCCCGTGGGTGTCGACCAGCATCTACGACATTCCGCTGATCGACCTGCAAGCGACCGCGGTGCTGACGCACACCAACGCGACCGGCGCCTACCGCGGCGCGGGCCGGCCGGAGGCGATCTACGTCACCGAGCGGCTGATGGACGCGGCGGCGCGCGAGCTCGGCATGGACCCGGCCGAGCTGCGCCGGCGCAACATGATCCGGCCGGAGCAGATGCCCTACAGCAATCCGATGGGGCAGGT
Source organism: Rubrivivax sp. (assembly GCA_040007675.1). GTDB lineage: Bacteria > Pseudomonadota > Gammaproteobacteria > Burkholderiales > Burkholderiaceae_C > Rubrivivax. The sequence goes on along the minus strand of JBDTUO010000007.1, from coordinate 21,074 downwards.
CTACGACGTCGGGCAGTTCGAGAAGATCCTCGACCAGGGGCTCGAACTGGCCGACTGGCACGGCTTCGACGCCCGGCGCGCGATGTCCGAGTCGCGCGGCAAGCTGCGCGGGCGCGGCATCGCGACCTTCCTCGAGTGGACCGGCGGCAACGCGCTGGCCGAGCAGGTGGCGGTCGACATCACCGGCGACGGCTTCGTCGAGCTGACGAGTGCCACGATGGCGATGGGCCAGGGCATCGCGACCAGCTACGCGCAGCTCGCGGTGGACGTCTTCGGCGTGCCGCTCGAGCGCATCCGCGTGCTGCAGGGCGACACCGACCGCGCGAACGGCTTCGGCAGCGCCGGCAGCCGCTCGCTGTTCACCGGTGGCGCGGCGGTGCAGGCGGCCTCGCACAAGAGCGTCGCGCAGGGCAAGGCGCTGGCGGCCGATGCGCTGGAGGCCCCCGCGGCCGACATCGAGTACCACGAGGGGCGGTTCACGGTCGCCGGCACCGACCTCGGGATCGGCCTGTTCGAGCTGGCCGGGCGCCAGCCGCAGGGGCGTTTCACCGCGCAGGACGGCGCCACCGCCGGTGCGCCGAGCTGGCCCAACGGCTGTCACGTCTGCGAGGTCGAGATCGACCCCGCCACCGGCGCCGTCGCGGTGGTCGCCTACGCCTCGGTGAACGACATCGGCCGCGTCGTCAGCCCGACAATAGTGCGCGGACAGATCGAAGGCGGCGCAGTGCAGGGCATCGGCCAGGCGCTGTGCGAGGCCGTGCGCTACGACGACGAGACGGGCCAGCTGCTGAGTGCCAGCTTCATGGACTACGCGCTGCCGAACGCCGATGGCTTCGTCGGCTTCGAGACGCGCTTCGACACCTCGATCCCGTGCCAGACGAACGCGCTCGGTGCCAAGGGCGTCGGCGAGCTCGGCACGATCGGCGCGACGCCGGCGGTCGTCAACGCGGTGGTGGACGCGCTCGCCGCCGCCGGCCTCGGCCGGGCAGCCGAAGGCGTCGACATGCCGTTGACGAGCGAGCGGGTCTGGCGCGCGTTGCAGGCGCTGCCTGCGCCGTAGCGGGGTCGACCGCGCGGGGTTCGGGTTCCTTGGGCTTGGCAAACGAGACGTTCCGGGTTCTGATCGGCTATGACTCAATCGTTTCATCCCACAGCACGTCGTTCCATACAGCGGTCCGTTTTCCTGGGACTGTTCGGTGTGCTGATGGTCCCGGTGGCGCAGGCGCAGACCCCACCGGGCCCCACCACCCAGACCGTCGTCGTCACCGGCTCGGTGGTCGAGCGGGCGGTGCAGGACGCGCCGTTCGCTATCAGTGTCGTCGAGCGCGACGCGCTGCGCAGCGCGGGGCCGATGATCAACCTCAGCGAGGCGCTGGTGCAGGTGCCCGGGCTGGTCGTGAACAACCGCTCGAACTACGCCCAGGACCTGCAGATCAGCGTGCGCGGCTTTGGCGCGCGCGCGGGTTTCGGCGTGCGCGGTGTGCGCCTCTACGCCGACGGCATCCCGGCCGCCGGGCCTGACGGGCAGGGCCAGGTGTCGCACTTCGACCTCGCGGGCGCCGAACGGGTGGAAGTGCTGCGCGGTCCGTTCTCGGTCCTGTACGGCAACAGCTCGGGCGGCGTGATCTCGATCTTCACGGCGCCGCCGACACGCGCCGAAGCCGAGGCCGAGGTCGACGTCGGCAGCTTCGGGCTGCGCCAGGGCCGGGTCGGGCTGGCGCTGCCGCTGGCGCACGGCTGGGACCTCCGGCTCGGCGCGTCGCAGATGAGCTTCGACGGTTTTCGCCCGCAGAGCGAGGCGCGCAAGCGCCAGGCCGGGGCCCGCATCGGCTGGCGCGACGAGTCGAACACGCTGACGCTGCTGCTGAACCACGTGGCGCAGCCGGCGGACGACCCGCTCGGCCTGAGCCGCGAGCAGTTCGCGCTCGGCCCGGACCAGACCGCCGACGTCGCGACCACGTTCGACACGCGCAAGGAACTGCAGCAGAGCCAGCTCGGCGCCTCCTGGCGGCACCGCTTCGGGTCCACGGCACTGCGCGAGTCACAGGTGTCGGTCTACACGGGCCGGCGCAGCGTCACGCAGTGGCTGGCGATTCCGCCGGGCGCGCAGGGCAGCCCGCGCCACGGCGGCGGCGTGATCGACTTCGATCGGGGCTATGGCGGTGTCGACGCGCGGCTGCGCTTCGGCTGGGACACGCTAGACCTCGTCGCCGGCGTCGACTTCGAGCGCCAGCGCGACGACCGGATCGGCAACGAGAATTTCATCGGCAGCCCGCCGGATCAGCGGCTCGGCGTCACCGGCGCCCTGCGGCGCGACGAGCGCAACGAGGCCCGCACACGGGACGTCTACGCACAGCTCGAATGGAACCCGACGCCGGCACTGGCGGCCAGCCTGGGCGTGCGCAGCGGACGCGTCGCGCTGTCGTCGCGCGACGAGTACCTGTCCAACGGCGACGATTCCGGGCGCGTCGAGTATGGCTACACGAACCCGGTGGCAGGCCTGCGCTGGAGCGTCGCGCCAGGGCTGAACCTGCATGCCAGCGTCGGGCGCGGCTTCGAGTCGCCGACGCTCGGCGAGCTGGCCTACCGCGCCGACGGCAGCGGCGGTTTCAACACCGACCTGAAACCGCAGACCAGTCGCCAGATCGAGTTCGGCGCGAAATGGCGCCGCCCCGGTTTCAGCGCCGACATCGCGGTGTTCGACGCCCGCACCACCGACGAGATCGGCGTCAGCACCAACGCCGGCGGGCGCTCGGCGTTCCAGAACGTCGGCCGCACGCGCCGGCGCGGCCTCGAACTCGCGCTCGACTGGCAACCGGCGCCGGCCTGGCGCACTCAGCTCGTCGCCAGCACGCTCAGCGCCACCTACCGCGATGACTTCCTGACCTGCGCCGGCGTGCCGTGCCTCGCGCCGACCGCGCCGGTCGCCGCCGGCAACCGCATCGCCGGCGCGCCGCGCAGCGCCGGCTGGGCCGAACTGGTGTGGAGCGACGCGGTCTGGGGCACGTGGGGCCTCGAATGGCGCGCGGTCGGCCGGGTCGCGGTGAACGACCGCAACACCGACTTCGCGGCCGGCGACGCGGTCGGCGCGCTGCGCTGGAGCCGCACGCTGGTGCTCGGCGACGGCGGCTCGCGGCTCGAGTTGCTGGTGCGCGTCGACAACCTCGCCGACCGGGAAGTCGCCGGCAGCGTGATCGTCAACGACGGCAACGGGCGCTTCTTCGAGCCTGGCATGCCGCGCTCGGGGCTGCTGGCGCTGCGCTGGGTGGGGTCGCTCTAAAGCGGAGCGATTTCGGACCGGGCAGCGCGCCCCGGCGCGGCGGCATTGCGCGGCCGGCGGTAGTTCCACCACGGCAGGGCGCGCGTCAGCGACAGCACCTCGCCCGGTCGATCGGGCGCGTAGCCCGGCAAGCCGGCCAGCAGCGGGGGCCAGTCGGGCCCGCTCAACAGCTCGCGCAGACGCAGCACCGCCGGGTGTTCGAGCACGTCCTTCAGGCAGACGAGGAAGTAGCTCTCGTCGACCAGCGGCACGAAGCTCAGGCCGTAGTGCGCCGCCGCGGCCTCGATGCCGAGGCCGGCGTCCGCGCTCGCGCTGGCGACGGCTGCGGCCACCGCGAGGTGGCTGTGTTCGACGCGCGTCGCGAGCAAGGGCAGCGCATCCGGCGGCAGCCCGTGCTGCGCCAGCAGGTGTGCGGTCAGCAGCCACGTGCCCGAGCCCGGCTGCCGGTGCACGAAGCGCGTGCCGACGGCGTCGGCGAGCGACTGCAGCCCTAGCGGGTTGCCCGCAGCGACGATCAGGCCGTGGCGTCGCTGCATGCAGCCGATCAGCTTGTGCCGGCCCGGCTTCAGCAGCGGCTTGAGCGATCGTGCGAAGACGTTGCGGCTGTCGGTCAGCGGCGGCACGTGGAAGCCGGCGACGGTGCAGCGGCCCTCGGCCAGCGCACGCAGCGCGTCGATGCTGCCGGTGAAGCGCAGCTCCAGGTGCAGGCCCGCGGCGGCAGCGCGCTCGCGCAGCAGCGGCAGCGCGAGGTCGTGGCTGGCGTGGATCGCGAGCACCTGCTGCGTGCCGTCGAGCGCCTCGACCAGCACGTGCTGCAGTTCGGCGCGCAGCGCCTCGATGTGCGGCGCCAACCGCGCCCGCGCGCTGCGCTCGGCCCACAGCAGCAGATCGGCAAATGGCGTCAGGCGTGCCGGCTGCCCCTGCGCCCAGGTCACGAGCGGCTCGCCGAGGGTGTCCTCCCAGCGCTTGAGCGCACCCCACACGTGGCGGTACGAGGCACCGAGCGCCCGTGCGGCCTGCTGGATCGAACCCTGTTCGTGCACCGCCTGCAGCAGGTCGAACAGCGGGTTGGTGAGCGCCGCCCCCTGCTGTGCCGCGCGCTGGAAGCTGTATTCGAGGTGCACGCCGCGGGCCTTCATCGCGGCGACGATAGCGCAGGCCGGCGCGGTGGCCGGCAGCGCGGGTCAGCCGCCGAGCACGCGCCGCAGCCAGGCCAGCAGACGCGCGATCGCGCCGCCGTGGGAGGGCGCCGCAGCAGCGGGCGCGGCGGGGGCCGGGTGGCGCGCCTGCAGGGTCTGCGTGAAGCGTTCGAAGAAGTCCTTGGCCATCTTCTGCGCTGCCATGTCGACCAGGCGCGAGCCGATCTGCGCCATCTTGCCGCCCACGCTGGCGGTGGCGGTGTAGTGCAGCGTCGTCTCGGCCGCGCCGGCCGGCTCGAGCCGCACCTGGGCCGAGCCCTTGCCGTGGCCGGCCGCACCCCCCTGGCCGTCGAAGTGCATCGTGTACGAGTTCGGCGGGTCCAGGTCCTCGAGGCGCAGCTTGCCCTTGAACTTGGCCTTCACCGGGCCGACCGCAGCCGTGATCAGCGCCTCGTACTGGTGCTCGCCGATCGCGGTCAGACTGTCGCAGCCCGGGATGCAGGCCTTCAGCAGGTCGATGTCGTTGAGCGCTTCCCAGGCCTGGGCCTGGGTGGCGGGCAGGGTCTGCTGGCCGGTCAGTTTCATGATGCGGGTGGCGCTCTTGTGGGGGTTCGTCGTGGGGTCGGGCTGGCGAGCTCCTGGACCAGTTGCTCCAGGCTCTCGAGGTTGTGCACGGGTAGAAAGCGGTCGACGTGCGGCAGCATCGCGCGCACGCCGCCGGCACGCGGCTCGAAACGATCGAAGCGCAGCAGCGGGTTGAGCCAGATCAGGCGCCGGCAGCTCTTGTGCAGGCGCTCCATCTCGAACGCCAGCGGCGCCGGGTCGCCGTGCTCGAGGCCGTCGGTGACGAGCAGCAGCGTCGCGCTGCCGCCGAGCACGCGGCGCGCCCAGCGCTGGTTGAACTCGCGCAGGCAGGCGGTGATGCGCGTGCCGCCGGACCAGTCATCCACCGCGCGCACGACCTGGCCGACGGCGAGGTCGGGGTCGCGGCTCCTGAGCAGGCGCGTCGTGCGCGTCAGGCGGGTGCCGAACACGAAACTCTCGACGCGCGCCTCGGCGTGCCCGAGCGCGTGGCCGAAGTGCAGCAACATGCGCGAATAGCGGCTCATGGAGCCGGAGATGTCGGCCAGCAGCACGAGCGGTGCCGGCCGCGTGCGGCGCCGGCGCCAGCGCATGTCCCAGAGTTCGCCGCCATGGCGCGCCATCGCCGTCAGCGTGGCGCGCCAGTCGGCGCGGCCCGGATGGGCGGCGCGCTGTGTCCGACGCGTGGGCAGGGGCTCGAACACGAGGTTCAGCGTCGCGAGCAGCTGGCGCGCGCGGCGCCACTCTTCGGCCGTCATCGTCTCGAAGTCGGACTTGCGCAGCACTTCGCGGTCGTTCCAGGTCAGCGCGGCGTCGACCTCCAGCGCTTCGGTCGGCGGTTCGTCGGCCGCACGCTGGCGTGGCGGGTTCGGGAACAGCGCACCCGCCAGGCGCCGGTTCTCGGCCGTCGGCAGGCCGGCGTCCTTGGCCTTGACCTTCGGCAAGAGCAGCGCCCGCATGCGGCCGGTGAGATCCGGGTTGCGCCAGAACAGGAAAAACGCCTGGTCGAACAGGTCCCGGTGTTCGACGCGGTCGAGCAGGCAGGCGGCGAGCACGGCGTGGAAGTCGGTGCGCGATTCGAGGCCGGCGACCTGCAGCGCGTTCAACGCGAGCTGCACGCGGTCGGTGCCGACCGGCATGCCGGCCGTGCGCAGCACCCGCGCGAAGTGCATCACGTTCTCCGCGAGGTGGCCGGGGGCGGTGTGCGCGCGCAGCATGCTTCAGCGGACCGCGGGTTCAGTCATGGGCTCACCCCACCTGCAGCCGCAGTTCTTCCAGCAGGCGCGCGGCTTCGCTGCCCTGCACGCGGGCGATGTCGTCCTGGTACTTCAGCAGCACGCCCAGCGTGTGCTGGATCAGCTCGGGGTCGAGCACCAGCGCGTCGAGTTCCATCAGCGCCCGCGTCCATTCGATGGTCTCGGCGATCCCGGGCAGCTTGTACAGGTCGAGCTGGCGCAGCCCCTGCACGAAGGCGACGACCTGGCGCGCCAGCTCGGCACTCGCGCCCGGCACGCGGCGGTCCAGGATCGCGAGCTCGCGCGCGGCGTCCGGGAAGCCGACCCAGTGGTACAGACAGCGCCGCTTCACGGCGTCATGGATCTCGCGGGTGCGGTTGGAGGTCAGGATCACGATCGGTGGCGTCGTCGCCCGCACGGTGCCGAGTTCGGGGATCGTGATCTGGAAGTCGGCCAGCACCTCGAGCAGGAAGGCCTCGAAGGGCTCGTCGGCGCGGTCGATCTCGTCGATCAGCAACACCGGTGCCACCTCGTTCGCCGGGTCGATCGCCTGCAGCAGCGCGCGCTTGGTCAGGAACCGTTCGCTGAACAGCTCGCCGGCCAGCGCGTCGCGCGACACCTGCTCGTGTTCGGCGAGCCGGATCTCCATCATCTGGCGCCCGTAGTTCCATTCGTAGGCGGCACCCGCGAGGTCCAGCCCCTCGTAGCACTGCAGGCGGATCAGCGGCCGCGCCAGCAGGGCCGCCAGCGTGCGTGCGATCTCGGTCTTGCCGGTGCCGGGTTCGCCTTCCAGAAACAGCGGGCGCTGCAGCCGCAGCGCCAGGTAGACGACGGTGGCGAGCTGGCGGTCGGCCACGTAGTCGTGTGCCAATAGCCGGGCCTGGGTGTCGTCGATAGAGGTCGGAAGCTCGGTCACGCGCGGGTCCAGCCAGGAGGGAAATTGCAAACGCCGCACCCGGTGCGGCGTTTCAGCGTGGGACGACCGGCGTCAGGCCACGGCGCGCGCGGCCAGCACCGGGATCAGCGCGGCCCGGTACTCGGCCGAACCGTGCAGGTCGGTGTTGAGCCCGTCGGACGATACGGTGACGCCGCTGCAGGCGGCGGCCGACCAGTCCGCCTGGAGCTTGTCTTCCAGCGCCTTGACGCGGAACACGCAGGCGCCGGCACCGGTGACCGCCACGCGCGCGCCCTGCGGCCCCTTGCTGACGAACACGCCGACGAGCGAAAAGCGCGACGCCGGCTGCTTGAACTTCTGCCAGCCCGCCTTCTCCGGCACCGGGAAGCTGACCGCGGTGATGACTTCGCCGGCCTTCAACGCCGTCTCGTACAGGCCGGTGAAGAAGTCGTCGGCCGCGATCGTGCGCTGGTCGGTGTGCACCGTGGCGCCGAGACCGAGCACGGCGGCCGGATAGCAGGCGGCGGGGTCGTTGTTGGCCAGGCTGCCGCCGATCGTGCCGCGGTTGCGCACCTGGCGGTCGCCGATGCGACCCGCGAGGTCGGCCAGCGCCGGGATCGCCGCCATGACGTCCGCGCTGCCAGCGACCTCGGCGTGGGTCGTCATCGCGCCGATCTTGACCGTGCCACCGCTGACGCTGATGCCCTTCAGGTCGCCGAGGCCAGCGAGGTCGATCAGCGACTCGGGCGCGGCCAGGCCCAGACGCATCGACGGCAGCAGCGACTGGCCGCCGGCGATGATCTTGGCGTCGGCGCCGGCAGCGGCGCGCGCGGCGTCGGCCACCGAGGACGGCTTGGAGTAGGCGAATGTTTGCATGGTGCTCGTGATCTCCGGCAGCGTTCAGCGGGCAGCTCGGGCCGCTTTCCAGACAGTGTAGGGCGTGGCCGGCATCGGCACGTCCTTCACGCCCAGCGCGTTGCAGATGGCGTTGATGACCGCCGGCGGCGAGCCGATCGCACCGGCCTCGCCGCAGCCCTTCACGCCCAGCGGGTTGTGCGTGCACGGCGTGCCCTTGACGGTCTCGACCGTGAACGAGGGCAGGTCGTCGGCACGCGGCATCGCGTAGTCCATGTAGCTGCCGGTCAGCAGCTGGCCGGACTCGGTGTCGTACACCCCATGCTCGAACAGTGCCTGCCCGATGCCCTGTGCGAGCCCACCGTGCACCTGCCCTTCGACGATCATCGGGTTGACGACGTTGCCGAAGTCGTCGCAGGCGGTCATGCGGTCGATGCGCGTCGCGCCGGTGGCCGGGTCGATCTCGACCTCGCAGATGTAGCTGCCGGCCGGGTAGGTGAAGTTGCTGGGGTCGTAGAACGCGTTTTCGTTCAGGCCAGGCTCGAGCTTGTCGTGCGGAAAATTGTGCGGCACGTAGGCGGTCAGCGACACCTGCGCGAACGGAACCGCCTTGTCGGTGCCGGCGACCTTGAACTGGCCGCCTTCGAAGACGATGTCGCTGTCGGCTGCCTCCATCAGGTGGGCGGCGATTTTCTTGCCCTTGGCGATCACCTTGTCGAGCGCCTTCACGATCGCGGTGCCGCCGACGGCCAGCGAGCGGCTGCCGTAGGTGCCCATGCCGAACAGGACCTTGCTGGTGTCGCCGTGTTCGATGCTGATGTCTTCCATCGGGATGCCGAGCCGGTCGGCGACGACCTGGGCGAAGGTCGTCTCGTGCCCCTGACCGTGGCTGTGGCTGCCGGTGAAGACGGTCACCTTGCCGGTCGGGTGCACCCGCACCTCGCCGGCCTCGAACAGACCGGCACGGGCGCCCAGCGCGCCGGCCACCGACGACGGGGCGATGCCGCAGGCCTCGATGTAGGCGCTGTAGCCGAGGCCCCGCTTCAGCCCCTTCGCTTCGCTGGCCGCTTTGCGTGCAGGGAAACCCTTGACGTCGGCGAGTTCGATCGCGCGCGTCATCGTGGCGTCGTAGTCGCCGGTGTCGTAGGTCAGGCCGACCGGCGTGGCGTACGGGAACTCGGTGATGAAGTTGCGGCGCCGGATCTCGGCCGGGTCGATGCCCAGCTCGGTGGCCGCGGTCTCGACGATGCGCTCGACCAGGTAGGCCGCCTCCGGTCGCCCGGCGCCGCGGTAGGCGTCCACCGGCGCGGTGTTGGTGAACACGGCGTCGATCTGGCACCAGATCTTCGGCGTCTTGTACTGACCGGCCAGCAGTGTGGCGTGCAGGATGGTCGGGACGCACGACGCGAAAGTCGAGAGGTAAGCCCCCATGTTGGCCGTGGTCTCGGCCTTCAGCGCGACGAAGTGACCGTCCTTGTCCAGGCCCAGCTGGGCGGTCGTGACGTGGTCGCGGCCGTGGGCGTCGGACAGGAAGGCCTCGCTGCGGTCGCAGGTCCACTTGATCGGGCGGCCGATCGATTTCGACGCGAAGACGAGCGCGGTCTCCTCGCCGTAGAGGAAGATCTTGCTGCCGAAGCCGCCGCCGACGTCGGGCGCGACGACGCGCATCTTGTGCTCGGGGATGCCGAGCACGAAGGCGCACATCAGCAGCCGCTCGACGTGCGGGTTCTGGCTGCTGACGTAGAGCGTGTAGCTGTCGGCGTTGGCGTCATACGCGGCGTTGGCGGCGCGCGGCTCCATCGCGTTGGGGATCAGCCGGTTGTTGCGGAAGCTGAGGGTGGTCACGTGGGCCGCCGACGCGAGCGCGGCGTCGGTGCCGGCCTCGTCGCCTATGCCCCAGTGGTAGCAGCGGTTGTCCGGTGCCTCGTCGTGCACCGCGCTGCCCGCATCGAAGGCCTTGGCGGTGTCGACCACCGGCGTCAGTTCTTCGTACTCGACATCGATCAGCTGTGCGGCGGCCTGCGCCTGGGCCAGCGTGTCGGCGACGACCAGCGCGACGCGGTCGCCGACGTAGCGCACCTTGCCGTCGGCCAGCACCGGATGTTTGGGCTCCTTCATCGGGCTGCCGTCCAGGCTGTTGATCAGCCAGCCGCAGGGCAGGCCGCCTACGGCCTTGAAGTGCTCACCGGTGAAGATGCCCAGCACCCCCGGCGCCTTGGCGGCGGCAGCGGTATCGAGCGACTTGATCCGGGCATGTGCATACGGGCTGCGCAGGAAGTACGCGTGGCTCTGGCCGGGCAGCGTGATGTCGTCGGTGTACTGGCCCTTGCCGGTCAGAAAACGGGCGTCTTCACGACGCTCGACGCTGCTGCCGATGAATCCTTGACGTGCGTTCATGGCTCAGCCCTTCATGTTCGCAGCGCCCTGCTGCACGGCGCGCACGATGTTGTGGTATCCGGTGCAGCGGCAGATGTTGCCTTCCAGCCCTTCGCGCAGCGCGGCTTCGCTGCTGCAGTCGTGGTGCTGCACGAGGTCGATCGCGCTCATCACCATGCCCGGGGTGCAGAACCCGCACTGCAGACCGTGACAGGCGCGGAACGCAGTCTGCATCGGGTGCATGCTGCCGTCGGCGGCGCCGATGCCTTCGATCGTCGTCACGCTGGCACCCTGCGCCTGCACCGCGAGCAGGCTGCAACTCTTGACCGCGCGGCCATCGAGGTGCACCGTGCAGGCGCCGCACTGCGAGGTGTCACAGCCGATGTGGGTACCGGTCAGGCGCAGGGTTTCGCGCAGGAAGGTCGACAGCACGGTCTCGGGTTCGACCGCCTGCGTGATCGACTTGCCGTTGACGGTCAGGGTGAGCGTGATGGGCATGCGGCGGGACTCCTGCTCGGTGGTCGGTGACGTGGTTGAGAGGCCGTGAGAGGCCGGCGGCACGGCGTCGGCGCCGCTGCGCATACCCTTGTCGTCTTGTGAGCATAGGCCACGCGGGTGAGAATTGGGGTTCGCCCCGCCTAGGGTTTGTATCGACTCCGGATGCGCCGCACGTCGCCCCCAACGCGAAACCATGGACAACGTCGATCTGAACGTCCTCCGTCAGCTGACGCAGTGGGTGGCCGAGGGCCACGCCGTCGTGCTGGGCACGATTACCCGCACCTGGGGCTCGGCGCCACGTCCGCCCGGGTCGGCGGTCGCGGTGCGCGACGACGGTGTGATCGCCGGTTCGGTTTCCGGCGGTTGCATCGAAGACGACCTGATCGACAAGGCGCGTGACGGCGTGCTGGCGACCGGCCTGCCGCTGATCGTGCGCTACGGCATCGACGCCGATGCCGCGCATCGGTTCGGCCTGCCCTGCGGCGGCCTGATCGAACTCGTGCTGGAGCCGGTGCTGCCGCGCACGCGGCTCGATGAGTTGCTGACCCGCCTGCAGGCGGGCGAACGCGTGCGCCGAGTGCTGACGCTCGCCAGCGGCGAGGTGAGCCTCGAACCAGCCGGCAGCGCCGACGAGCTCGAGCTGACCGAGACCACGCTGACCACCCACCACGGACCGAGCTGGCGGCTGCTGCTGATCGGTGCCGGCCAGATGACACAGTACCTGGCCCAGATGGCCGGCGCGCTCGGCTACCAGGTGCTGGTCTGCGATCCGCGCGAGGAGTACGCGACCGGCTTCGACGTACCCGGTGCGACGCTGCTGCGCGGCATGCCCGACGACACCGTGCTCGAACTCAAGCCCGACGGCCACACCGCGGTCATCGCGCTGACGCACGACCCCAAGCTCGACGACCTGGCGCTGATGGAGGCGCTGAAGTCCGAGGCCTTCTACATCGGCGCGATCGGCTCGCGCGTGAATCAGGCCAAGCGGCGCGAACGCCTGATCGAACACTTCGGCATCACCCCCGAGCAGCTCGATCGGCTGCACGGCCCGGTCGGCCTGAAGAACGGTGCACGCACCCCGCCCGAGATCGCGGTCAGCATCCTGGCCGAGCTGACGGCAGTGCGCTACGGCTACCGGGTTCCCGAGCCGGTGGCGCAGCGGCCGACAGCGGCGGTCGAGGCGGGCTGCGCCGTCCCGACCTGACGACGCCGGGAGGCCGCGGTCAGCGGCGCAGCCGCCGCGCCGGATCCATCGCCGCCGGCACGACGCCTTGTTTCTGCAGCTCGTCGGGCAGTGCGCGGCCGTCGATCAGTGCGGCCGCGAGCAGCGCCGCGCCGTATGCACTCTGGATGCCGTAGCCCCCTTGGCCCGCGAGCCAGAACAGCCCGCGCCGGTCGTGGTCGAAGCCGATCACCAGTTCGCCGTCGGGGGCGAAGGTGCGCAGCCCGGCCCAGGCGCGGCGGGGCCGCCGGATGCGCAGCGTGGTGTGCGCCTCGATGCGGTGGATGCCGGTCGCAACGTCGATCTCCTCGGGCACGACGTCGTGGGGCGGCACCGGGTCTGCATTCGCGGGGCTCCCGAGCAGCTGCCCGGCATCCGGCTTGAAGTACCAGGACTCGTCGATGGCCGCGACCGTGGGCCAGCGTCGCGGCTCCACGCCCGCCGACACCTCGGGCGCGTCGAAGGTGAACGCACTGCGCCGGCGCGCCTGCAAGCCGAGCGCTGCGGCGCCGCAGCGTGTCGCGACCTCGTCGGCCCAGGCGCCCGCGGCGTCGACGACGACGGTGCAGCGCCACGACCGCCCGTCCGCCAGCGTCAGCCGCCAGCCTGCGCCGTCGGGGGTCGCGGCCGCCAGTTCGGCGCCGCAATGCAACGCTGCGCCGGCCCGGCGCGCCGCCCGCAGCCAGCCCTGGTGAAGCGCATGCACGTCGATGTCCATCGCGTCGGGCTCGGCCAGCGCGCCGAGCAGGCCCGCGGCGCGCAGCACCGGCACCGCGGCCAGGACCTGGGCGGCGCTGCGGCGGTCGACGTTCGAGCCGCCGTCGGACAAGCGGCTTGCGGTCTCGTCGAGCAATGCCTGCTGACCGTTCCAGGCGACGTATAGCACGCCGCGCGGTGAGAGCAGCGGCACGTCGCTGAACCCGGCGGGCGGCGCCACGTAGAAGGCCCGGCTGGCGCGCGTCAGTGCACGCGCCTGCGGCGGGCCGTAGCTCTCCATGAACATCGCCGCGCTGCGGCCGGTGCTGTGCTGCCCGGGCTGAGCCTCGCGCTCGACCAGCGCGACCCGGGCCTGCGGTGCCAGCTGCGCCGCCAGCGATGCACCGGCGATTCCGGCGCCGACGATGGTGATATCGCAGTCGCAGTCCATCCCAACGCGTGTGCGACGCGCGTCAGCGACGCGTGTCGTCCATCGCCCGCGGCGGGACGACGCTGGCGGGGGACAACGCTCCCTGGAGGGCTGCTCGCACCGAGGGTCTTCTCTAGCGCTGCACGCGCATCAGCGTGCTCTTTCCGAACAGGCTCTCGATCAGGTCGACCGCAATCGTCGCGGTCTTGTTGCGCACGTCGAGCGCCGGGTTGAGCTCCATCACGTCGAGGCTGGCGAGCCGCCCGCTGTCGGCGATCATCTCCATGCACAGCTGCGCCTCGCGGTAAGTCGGGCCGCCGGGAATCGTGGTGGCGACGCCGGGCGCGATCTCCGGGTCCAGGAAGTCGACGTCGAAGCTGACGTGCAGGTGGGTATTCGTGTCGAGCGTCGCGAGAGCGAGCTCCATTGCGTGCCGCATTCCCATCTCGTCGATGTAGCGCATGTCGAACACCTCGAGCCCGGCCTCGTGGACGAGGCGTTTCTCACCCGCGTCGACGCTGCGGATGCCGATCTGGCGGATCATCTTCGGGCTGATCGCGGGCACGTGACCGCCGATCTCGATCAAGGCCTGGGGTCCCTGGCCGCACAGGCAGGCGACCGGCATCCCGTGCACGTTCCCACTCGGCGTCAGCACGCTGGTGTTGAAGTCGGCATGGGCGTCCAGCCACAGGACGCGCAGCTTGCGGCCGTGTTCGCGGCAATGGCGCGCCACCGCGCTGATCGACCCGATGCCCAGGCAGTGGTCGCCGCCGAGCAGCAGCGGCAGACGACCGTCGGCGAGCTCGGTGAGCACCGCCGCGTGCACGAGCCGGTTCCAGGCGACGACCTCGTCCAGGTGCCGGTAACCGTTCTGCGGTGGCAGCCAGGGGTTGGCCGGGCCGACCAGGTTGCCGCGGTCCTGCACCGCCAGTCCGAGCGCCTCGAGCGCCGACTGCAGGCCGGCGACGCGCAGCGCCTCCGGGCCCATGCTCGCGCCACGGGCGCCAGCGCCGATGTCGGTCGGCGCGCCGATCAGGGAGATGGGCAGCGGCGTCATGCGGCCATCGTACGCGAGGCCGCCGGGGCCGGCGGCCGCAGGCTCAGGGAGCGACCGCGATCATCCACGGACCGGAGGCGTCGGGCAGCGCGGCAAGCAAGGTCGGTGTGTCGGCTTCCTGGCGGGCGGCGATCGCGGCGACGAGCTGGTCGTGTTCCGGCGCCCCGATGGAGACGACGCTGCCGAACACCGCCCAGGTCAGGCCAGCGGCAAGCGCGGCGGCGACGATGCGGGGGGACCGGCCGAGTGCAGAAGTGCGGTTCATGGTGGTTCCTCAGGGTGTTCGGGTGTAGGCCAAGCTGAGTTGCCACACCCCTGCGGAACGGTTCAAAGAACTTGTCGCCCTCTGGCGATGCGACGGCAAGGCGCCCCGTCGCGAGCTTCACATGTCCTCGGCGAAGCGCCCGGTGTCAGACGGCGGCGCGTCGAAGCCGTAGTGGTCGGCCAGCACCTGCCACGCTTGCTCGGCGGTCTCGACCATGCGCACCAGGTGTTCGTCGCCGGGCGAGATCATTCCGCATTCGATCAGCCACGGCATGTCGATCAGCCGGGTCCAGAACGCCGGCCCCACCAGCACGATCGGCCGGCGACGGACCTTGCCGGTCTGCTGCAGCGTCAACACCTCGAACAACTCATCGAGCGTGCCGAAGCCGCCCGGGAAACACACGAGCGCGATGCTTCGCATCAGGAAGTGCATCTTGCGCAGCGCGAAGTAGTGAAACTGGAAACACAACTCGGGCGTGATGTACGGGTTCGGTGCCTGTTCGTGCGGCAGCACGATGTTCAAGCCGATGCTCTTGCCACCGGCTTCGAAGGCGCCCCGGTTGCCGGCTTCCATGATGCCGGGGCCCCCACCGGTGACGACGGTCAGCGGGGTATCGTGGCCGCGCGAGCGGGTCGTCGCCAGCGCGGCGAAGCGGCGCGCCTCCTCGTAGTAGCGGCTCATCTCCAGCGCGGTCTCGGCTCGTCGCAGACCGGCGGCGTCGCCGGCCGCACGCGCGACGCCCAGCGCCTCGGCCGCGGCCTCGGGCGCCAGGATGCGTGCACTGCCGTACAGCACGATCGTCGACTCGATGCCTTGCTCCTGCAGCACCATTTCGGCCTTGAGCAGCTCGAGTTGCATGCGCACCGGGCGCAACTCCTCGCGCAGCAGGAACTCGGTGTCGGTGAACGCGAGTCGGTAGGCGCTCTCGGGCGCCGCGTAGCGCGCAGTGGCTTCGGCGATGCGGGCCTCGACCTCGGCGCTGCTGAAGTTGCGGGCGTTCAGTTCGGCGCGCGCCGGATCGTCTGGTTGCATGGGTGCAGCTTAAGCCAAGCCCGCGTGCGGCCATGCCGGAGGGCCCGCTCGGCGCCGCACAATGTGGGCTGGGTTCTCGCAGCGAACAGGAGACGGGTCATGGTGGCGCATCGCATCGCGGTCATTGCCGGCGACGGCATCGGCAAGGAGGTCATGCCCGAGGGGCTGCGCGCACTCGACGCGGCGGCGCGCCGCTTCGGCGTGCCGATCGAGACCGATCACTTCGATTTTGCGAGTTGCGACTGGTACGCACGGCATGGCGACATGTTGCCGGCGGACTGGAAGGACCGCATCGGTGGTCACGCGGCGATCTTCTACGGCGCCGTCGGCTGGCCGGCCACCGTGCCCGACCATGTCTCGCTGTGGGGCAGCCTGCTGAAGTTCCGGCGCGAGTTCGACCAGTACGTCAACCTGCGGCCGGCGCGGCTGATGCCGGGTGTGCGCAGCCCGCTGGTCGATCGCGAAGGGCAGCCACTCGCGCCCGGCGCGATCGACATGCTGATCGTGCGCGAGAACACCGAAGGCGAATACTCCAGCGTCGGCGGCCGTATGTACGCCGGTACCGAGCGCGAGATCGTGATCCAGGAGACCGTGATGTCGCGCATCGGCGTCGACCGCGTGCTCAGGTATGCGTTCGAGCTGGCCCAGCGGCGCCCGCGCCGCAAGCTGACCTCGGCCACCAAGAGCAACGGCATCGCGATCACGATGCCGTACTGGGACGAGCGCGTGGCGGCGATGGCGGCGCAGTTCCCGGACGTCGCGGTCGACCAGTTCCACATCGACATCCTGACGGCGCACTTCGTGCAGCGGCCGACGCAGTTCGACGTCGTCGTCGCGAGCAACCTGTTCGGCGACATCCTGTCCGACCTCGGCCCGGCCTGCACCGGCACGATAGGCATCGCACCGTCGGCCAACCTGAACCCGACGCGCGAGTGGCCGAGCCTGTTCGAGCCGGTCCACGGCTCGGCCCCCGACATCGCCGGCCGGGGCGTCGCCAACCCCATCGGCCAGATCTGGTCGGCCGCGCTGATGCTGGATTTCCTGGGCCACCGCGACGCGCACGACGCGATCCTCGGCGCGATCGAGGCGGTGCTCGCCGACCCGGCAGCGCCACGCACGCCCGACCTGGGCGGGCGCGCAGGCACGGCGGACGTCGGCCGTGCGATCGCCGAGCGCGTCGCGGCGGGCGGCTGAGCCCGCTCGCGGAGTCAGCGCTGAGGCGTCTGCGGCGGCCGCGTCGCGCAGACCGGGCAGGCGGGGTTGCGCGGGGTGCGCAGCTCGGTCCATTCCATCGCTCGTGCGTCGAGCATCAACAGCCGCCCGGCGAGCGAGCGCCCGATGCCACCAGCGAGCTGCTTCAGCGCCTCGGCCGCCTGCACGCTGCCGATGATGCCCACCAGCGGGGCGAACACGCCCATCGTCGCGCAGGCCACGTCTTCGACCTCGGCATCGGGCGGGAAGAGGCAGGCGTAACACGGGGCGTCTGCGACTCGCGTGTCGTAGACCGACACCTGGCCGTCGAAGCCGATCGCGGCGCCGGAGACGAGCGGCCTCCGGTGCCGCACGCAGGCGGCGTTCACCGCCTGGCGGGTGCCGAAGTTGTCGCTGCAATCGAGCACCAGGTCGCAATCGGGCAGCAGGCGGTCGAGCAGCGCCGCGTCTGCGCGCCGCTGCAGCGCGGTGATCTGCAGCGCCGGGTCGATCGCCTGCAGCGTGGCGCGCGCGGATTCGGCCTTGGGCTGCCCGATGGCGTCGTTGCGGTGCACGATCTGGCGTTGCAGGTTCGTCAGGTCCACGGTGTCGTCGTCGACGATCGTCAACCGGCCGATGCCGGCGGTACCGAGGTACAGCGCCACCGGCGAGCCCAGCCCGCCGGCCCCGACGATCAGCACGTGCGCATCGCGCAGCCGCTGCTGGCCCTCGATACCGATGTCGTCGAGCAGGATGTGGCGCGAGAAGCGCAGCAGTTCAGCATCGTCCATCGGGCGCCAAGCGTAACAGCGTGCCCGCGATTCACCCTGCGTGCAATGGCGTCGGGGTCTCGCGCGTATGCTGCTTCATCATGAAGACGCTCCTGTTCGCCATCGGGGTCGGCCTGCTGGGCGCCTGCGCCGGCCCGGGCCTGAATTCGTTGCCCGTCGGCGCCGACGAGCCGGCCGTGCGCCAGGCCTGGGGCACGCCGACCGGGCGCTACGCGCTGCCCGGCGGCGGCACCCGACTCGAGTACGCCACCGGGCCCTACGGCCGATCCACCTGGATGGTCGACCTCGACGCCTCAGGCCGCAGCATCGGCGCGCGCAACGTGCTGGACGGAAGGGCGCTGCAGGTCGCCCAGGGGCAGGTGCCGGGCATGACGCGCGACGAACTGCTGCGCACACTCGGTCGCCCGAGCGACGTGCGCTCTGGCGGATGGCAGGGTGGACAGGTCTGGTCCTGGCGCTTCGATTCGCCGTTCTGCCTGTGGTTCCAATCCTCGGTCGGGGACGACGGCATCACGCGCGACGGCGTCTTCAGTCCCGACCCGCTGTGCGAGATGCACGACGACAAGTAGGCGGCGGTTCCGACTGACACGATGGCGCCGGTCACGCTCTACGGCATCCCGAACTGCGGCACCGTCAAGCGCGCGCGCGCCTGCTGGCGCAGCGCCTCGACGCTGGGATCGACGCGATCGGCTGGGAGCGCCCCGTGAATCGTCAGGGCACGACCTGGCGGCGCCTGGATGGCCAGCTCAGCGTCGGATTCGTCGGCGATTGACCCTGGTCAGGGCATGATCAGGTCGAAGGCTGCCTCGGCGACGACGCGCCCGTTGATGCGCACGTCGACGACGTGGCGGCCGGCGTGATGGCGCCGTGTCGTCACCGGGCGCACCGGCAGCCGACGCACCAGTTCCCGCGCCGCGCCCGGCCCGAGCTCGAGCGACCACCCCTTGAAGACCTTTGGCGATGATGCGCCGTCGGCCTTCACGTGGTGCACCGCATAGTCGACGACCAGCCGCTGCGTCTGCCGCGCCGACGAGCGCAGGCTCAGCGACAGCGTCAGCGACTGCCCCAGCAGCAGCCGCGCCGGCGCGACCGACCAGCGGATGTCGCCGCGCCAGCGGCCGCCGAGGCCCCAGGCGGCCAGCATCGGGCGGTGCCCTTGCCTGACCAGCGTGCGGCTGGCGTGCTGCAGCAGCGCACGGCGCGCCGCGTCGGCCACGGGCAGTTCGCGCCGGACCCAGTCGACGACCAGAGCCGGATGGTCCTTGGAGATGTCGTTCAGGTGGTTGGCGACGCTGCGCCGCACGTACTCGCTCGGGTCGTCCTGCAGCGCCGCCAGCAGCGGCAGCGTCGGCGTCGGGTCGCGCACCAGCGCCTGCAGCCGCAGGCCCCAGGGCAGCCGCGGCCGGCTGCCCTCGCTGACCAGGCGCCGCACATGGGCACTCGGGTCGGAGGTCCAGCGCTGGAGCGTGCCGAACACGAGGGCCGGGTGAGCGACGATGAACGGCCGGATCGCGTACTCGGCGCTGAAGCGCTGCGTCAGCGCGTGCAAGGTGCGCAGCGCACGGTCGGGCTCGTCGATCCCGCGCCGGGCGACGAATTCGCCCACCGGCCACAGCGCCCAGCCCTCGAGCCCGTCGCGGGCCGGATCGTCGCTGCCGAGCCGGTCGTCCGGCCACGGCGGCGCGAGCGCGGCCTCGATCTGCGCCGCCGCACGGCCGAAGCCGACCGGCAGCGTGGCCTCGAGCGCGTCGGCGATCTGCAGCGCGCGCGCCTTCATCTCCAGCGCGTCGAGCCCGCAACCGGCCAGCGCCACGAAGCGCGCGGCGTCGAAGCGGCGGTCGACGCGCTTCAGGTGCAGGGCCATGCGCCCGATCAGCGTCGGGCTCAGCAGCAGCTTGAACGGTTCGGCCATCGGCCGCGGCGCGCCGCGTCGGTGCGCGCGTCAGTCCAGACTGACGGGCAGCGCGCTGAAGCCGCGGAAGCGCACGCGGCGGTCGCGTGTAGGCGCCCCGGCGGGCTGCAATCGCGGGTAGCGCGCCAGCAGGCCACCGATCGCCACGCGCGCTTCGAGCCGCGCGACGTTCATGCCCGCGCACGCGTGCGCGCCGTGGCCGAAGGCGAGGTGGTGGTTCGGCTTGCGCGCGACGTCGAGCCGGTCCGGGTCCGGGAACTCGGCCGGGTCGCGGTTGGCCGCGCCGATCGCCAGCGTCAGGAAGCTGCCGCTTGGTATCGGAATGCCGGCAAGTGTCAGCGGCGCCGTCGTCAGCCGGTTGTTGAGTTGCAGCGGGCTTTCGAAGCGCAGCAGTTCCTCGACCGCGGTCGGCATCAGGCCGGCCGGGTCGGCGGCCAGGCGATCGAGCTGGTCGCGGTGCGCCATCAGCGCGTGCATGCCGTTGCCGATCAGGTTGCTCGTCGTTTCGTGGCCGGCGTTGAGCAGGAAGATGCAGTTGTGCAGCAGCTCCGACTCGGTGAAGTGCTCGCCGCTGCCGTCGCCGCGGATCAGGCGCGTCAGCACGTCAGCCTCGGGGTCACCGGGCCGGGCCCGACGCTGCGCGACCAGTTCGCGCAGGTAGGCGAGAAACTCGGTCGTCGCCGCGTTGGCGCGCGCGAGCACCGCGGCCGATGGCGCCGGCTCGAGCGCCGACAGGATCGCGAGCGACCAGCCCCGCAGCGGACCGCGCCCGGCCGGTGGCATGTCCAGCAGGTTGCCGATCACGTCGACCGGTATGGCCGCCGCGAAGTGCTCGATGAGGTCGGGCGCCGGCGTGTCGGCCAGGCCGTCGAGCAGGCGGTCGACCAGCGCGACCAGCCCGGGCTGCATGCGTGTGATGGCGCGCTGGTTCAGCGCGCCCATCAACAGGCGGCGCACCCGGGTGTGCAGCGGCGGGTCGTTGAACACGAGACTGGTCGTGTGGTGTTCGTGGATCGGGCTGCCGACGCCGAGCCGCGGGCCGAACTCGCGCTGCTTGTCGGAGCTGACGTGTTCGCTGCGGTAGATCGCGGCCACCTCGGCGTAGCGCGTCAGCAGCCAGGCGTCGGCACCCAGCGCATGGACCGGCGCATGTGCGCGCAGCGCCGCGTAGACCGGGTAGGGGTCGTCGACGAAGCCGGGCGGCGGGTCGGTCAGCCGCAGGTCCGGCGCGGCTGAGCGGGCAGGGTCCAGGGCCATCGCCTGAGCATAATCGAGCGATGTTCACCGGCATCGTCCAGGGTGTGGCGCAGGTGTCGGCGGTCGAAGACCGCCCCGGGCTGCGCCGCCTGCGCCTGCAGCTGCCGCCCGGCTTCGGCGCCGGGCTCGTGCTCGGCGCCAGTGTGGCCGTCGACGGCGTGTGCCTGACCGCGAGCGCGCTGCATGGCGCGGACCCGGCAGCGCCCGTCGCCGCCGACTTCGACGTCATGCAGCAGACGCTCGGGCTGGCGACGATCGCTGCGCTGCGGCCCGGCGACGCCGTCAACGTCGAGCGTGCGGCATGCGACGGCGCAGAGGTCGGCGGCCATCCGCTGTCGGGTCATGTCGACGTGCAGGGCGC
>JBDTUO010000006.1:0-26532 GCA_040007675.1 Rubrivivax sp. | reverse complement strand
GGGCGCGCGGCGCGTTCGGCGAGCAAGGCGTCGACGATCGCCCCATCGGCCCCGGCGTGGCTGGTGACGATGTCGACCCGTGGCCAGGCAGCGACGTCCCGCGCGATCACCTGCAGCCCGAGGCCCGCCTGCTGCCGCGGCGACGCCTGCGCGCGAAATCGGCCCTGCACCACCTCACCGACCGGCACCACGTCACCGGCGCTGAACGCCTGCAGCCGCCAGCCATGCAGCTTTCGCACGCCCACCGCGCTGTACACGACGCCCCCGATCACGACCAGCACCCCGGCCGCCTGCCCGGCGCGCGCAACCGTCACCGCGTCCAGCAGGTTCGCCGGGCCGTCGGCGGACAGCGCGTTCGCCGGCCGCAGCGCGCCGGTCAGCACCAGCGGCTTGGTCGGCGCCAGCACGCGGTGCAGGAAGTAGGCCGTCTCCTCCAGCGTGTCGGTGCCATGCGTGACGACCACCCCGCCGACGTCGCTGCGCGCCAGATGCTGCGCGGCCCGCTGCGCCAACTGCTGCCAGATGACCGCCGTCATGTCCTTGCTGTCGACCGCGGCCACCGTCTCGAACTCGAGCGGCAGCTCGGCCAGCGGCGGCACGGCCGCCGCCAGCGAGACGATGTCGAGCACTCCGGCACGGTAGTCGAGCACCCCGTGCGGCGTGGCCGCCACGCCGGCGATCGTGCCGCCGGTGGCGAGGATCACCGTTTTTGATTGCATCGCCGCCCCATCTGGATAAAAATACAGCCACTGTACGAACGAACAGCGGCCACACACCGCCCCACGATGGACGACGGACCCAAACTCACGCCCCGCCAGCAGCAGATTCTCGACCTCGTGCAAAGCGCGATCGAGCGCACCGGTGCACCACCCACCCGGGCCGAGATCGCCGCCGAGCTCGGCTTCCGCTCGGCGAATGCCGCCGAGGAGCACCTGCAGGCGCTGGCGCGCAAGGGCGTGATCGAACTCATCGGCGGCACGTCACGCGGTATCCGCTTGAAGTCTGACACGCTTCGTGCGCTGCACCAGGCGCGCATGGCCGGTCACGGCGTGCAGTTGAGCCTGCCCTTGCCGAGCCTGGCGCAGCTGACCTTGCCGCTGGTCGGGCGCGTCGCGGCTGGCAGCCCGATCCTCGCGCAGGAGCACATCGACCACACCTACGTCGTCGAATCCTCGCTCTTCCCGCGCCGGCCCGATTTCCTGCTCAAGGTGCGCGGCATGAGCATGCGCGACGCCGGCATCGTCGACGGCGACCTGCTCGCGGTGCAGAAGGCGAGCGACGCGAAGAACGGCCAGATCGTCGTCGCCCGCATCGACGACGAGGTGACCGTCAAGCGGCTGCGCCGCACCCGGGCCGGCATCGAGCTGCTGCCGGAGAACCCGGACTTCGACGTGATCGTCGTGCCGCCCGGCGCCGACTTCGCGCTCGAAGGCGTCGCGGTCGGCCTGATCCGCAACCACATGCTGGTGTGACCATGGTCAGCACGCTGTCCGTTGGTGCCACCACCGACCCCTCCGGCACCGCCCCGGTGCGGCGCAGCAAGGCGCACAGCGCCGACGACGCTGACCACCTCGAGCAACTGCCCAACATCGGGCCGTCGATCGCCGCCGACTTGAGATCCATCGGCGTCGCCCATCCGCGCGAGCTCGAGCGACGCGACGCCTTCGAGCTTTACCAGGCCCTCTGCCGGGTCACCGGTCGGCGCCAGGACCCGTGCGTGCTCGACACCTTTCTCGCCGCGACCGACTTCATGCGCGGCGCAGCACCCCGGCCGTGGTGGGCCTACACCGCGGAGCGCAAGCGCCGCTTCGGCAGCGTCTGAACTCGGGGGCGCCCGAGGGGTTCGGCTGGGGCGTGCCGGACGGGCCGTGCCGGATCGACTCATGGTGTCGCGGCGAGCCTCGGGCGGTCTCGGACAGACCGAGATACGGGTGCGAAACGCCGCTGTTCCAGCCTTCGGGCAGGCCGCCGGGCGTGAAGAATGACTCGAGCCGGGTCCCTCCCGGTCGAAGTTGCCTTCAACGCCCATGTTCAACTCCGCCGCCCTGCCCTTCACCCGTTCGCGTCGCAGCGGTGTGCCGTCGACGCTCGGTGGCTCAGTGCGCCCGGGAGTCCAGCCGCCGTCACTGCGGCAGGCGCCGGTGTCGCGCTGGCAGCAGCTGCTGTTCTGGCTGCTCGCACCGTCGCCCCAGGATGCCGCGCCGCCGATGAACCGCTTGGGCGTCGTGCGCGACGAGTTCCACGCCTGTGTGCTCGACCTCACCGCGGTGCCCGAGGCCGGTCAGCTCGTGCGCCGCATCGACGCCGCGTGCACGCTGCGCGAGTTCTGGCATCTGCGCGCCGACGCCTACCGTCTCGTCGCGGTGCAGTACAGCCAGGCCGAGGCCGAGACGCGGCTGGAGCGGCTGAACCGTCATTTCCCGACCCGCTCGCCGCGCTCCGGCTTCGTTCCCCTGTGATGCCCCGAAGATGAACGCCGCCGCGCCGCGACGTTACGTCGCTCTCGCCGGGCTGCCGGGTGCCGGGCTGCCGCACGATCGGCTTGCGCGCCTGGCTGCGCGCGAGGCCTTCGTCGGCCTCAAGCGCGACTTCCTGCTGGCGGTGGAGCGAATCGACGATCCGCGCAGCGCCTGGGTGCGCACCCAGGTGCGTGGCGCAGAGACGCCGGAGGACCTGCTGCTGCTTCGTGGTCCGGTATTCGAGAGCCTGGCCGGCAGCGAAGAACCCCGCCGCAGCGAGCGCAACGCGCTGCGGCGCAGCCTCGACTCGATGTTCCCCGACAGCGCCCCACGCACCGGTTTCATGTCGTTCTGAACTCGGCGCCCGCGCCGCCCCACCCGCCGCCCCAGCGGCACGGGCAGGGCTCGCGTGCGATCAGCCGCCCAGGAAATCCGTCTTGCCGATCGGCACACCCGCGTGACGCAGCAGCGCGTAGGTCGTCGTCATGTGGAAGTAGAAGTTCGGCAGCGCGAAGAACCGCAGGTAGTCCTCACCGGTGAAGCTCAGCGGGTCACGGTTGCGCATCGGCAGCACGATACTGCGCGTCTCGGCGCCCTCGAAGGCCTGCGCGGGGATCGACCCGCAGTAGTCGATCGTGCGCCGCACCCGTGCCCTCAGATCCTCGAAGCTCGCCTCGTCGTCGGGCCACTTCGGCACTTCCTGACCCGACAGCCGCGCGACGCAGCCCTTGGCGGCGTCGCTCGCGATCTGCACCTGCTTGACCAGCGGCAGCATGTCGGGCGCCAGCCGCAGGCCCAGGTAGTTGGCGGTGTCGAAGCCGCGCGCGCTGGCATGTGCCTCGGCCTTGTCGAGCCAGACGAGCAGCGAACCCAGCAGGCGTTGGAGGACCGGCGCGCTGGCCGATTGCATCGAGAGTGACATCGAAAGTCTCCTGTGGGGGGTCAGCGGGAGCGGCGCAAAGGCGCAAGGCACAATCCGCGTCGGCATGAACATTGTGATCCTCGACGATTATCAGGACGCCGTGCGCAAGCTGCCGTGCGCGGCACGACTCGAACCCTACAGCGCCAAGGTCTTCACCAACACCGTCAAAGGCAACGGTCAGCTATCGGTCCGCCTGCGCGACGCCGACGTGCTGGTGCTGATCCGCGAGCGCACGCAGTTCCCGCGTGCCTTGCTCGAGAAGCTGCCGCGTCTGAAGTTGATCTCGCAGACCGGCAAGGTCGGGCCGCACGTGGATGTCGAGGCCTGCACGCGGCTGGGCATCGCGGTCGCCGAAGGCGTGGGCTCGCCGGTGGCGCCGGCCGAGTTGACCTGGGCGCTGATCATGGCCGCGATGCGGCGGCTGCCGCAGTATGTCGGCAACCTCAAGCATGGGGCGTGGCAGCAGTCGGGGCTGAAGGCGGCATCGATGCCGCCGAACTTCGGCCTCGGGTCGGTGCTGCGCGGCAAGACGCTCGCGGTCTGGGGCTACGGGCGCATCGGCACACTGGTGGCCGGCTACGGTCGCGCCTTCGGCATGCACGTGCGCGTGTGGGGCAGCGAGCCATCACGCGCGCGCGCGGTCGCCGATGGGCACGCGGCCGCAGCCGACCGGATCTCGCTGTTCGACAGCGCGGACGTGCTCAGCCTCCACCTGCGGCTGAGCGAGTCCACGCGGGCCATCGTCACGCTCGACGACCTGTCGCTGATGAGACCGACCGCCCTCTTCGTCAACACCTCGCGCGCCGAGCTGGTGGCCGAGAACGCGCTCGTCTCGGCGCTGAACCGCGGCCGGCCCGGCATGGCGGCGGTCGACGTCTTCGAGAGCGAGCCGATCCTGCAGGGCCACCCGCTGCTGCGCCTCGAAAACGCCGTCTGCACACCCCACATCGGCTACGTCGAGCAGGAAAGCTACGAGACGTACTTCGGCGCCGCGTTCGACAACGTCGTCAACTTCATCGAGGGCCGGCCGACCGGGCTCGTGAATCCGGACGCGCTGAAGGTCCACCGGTGAGCACCAGCGCGGCGCCCGCGACGCGGGCGCCGGCGCTGTGGTGGGCGCTGCTGGTCGGCAACTTCGTGATCGGCTGCGGCGTGATGGTCGTCGCCGGCGCGCTGAACGACATCGTGCGCGACCTCGACGTGTCGGTCGCAGTCGGCGGGCAGCTGGTCGCGGTTTCGGCGATCGTGCTGGGCGTCGGGGCCCCGCTGATCGCGGCGCTCGTCGGCCGCTGGGACCGCCGCCGACTGCTGGTCGGCTCGCTGCTGTGGTACGGCGCCGGTCACGCGCTGGCCGCACTGATGCCGAGTTACGCCGCGTTGCTGCCGGTGCGCGCCCTCGGCGTGCTGAGCGCGGCTGCCTTCACGCCACAGGCCGCCGCCGCGCTGAGCGTGATGCTGCCGCCGGCCGAGCGCGGGCGCGCGATCACGTTCGTCTTCCTCGGCTGGTCGCTGGCGTCAGTGTTCGGGCTGCCGCTCGCGAGCTGGATCGCCGGCAGCTTCGGCTGGCGCTGGTCCTTCGGCTTCGTCGCCGCGCTCACGCTGCCCGCCGCCGTCTGGCTCGCCCGGGCGATGCCGGCCGGCGTTCGACCGCCGCCGCTGTCGCTCGCGACCTGGGGCCGCGTGTTCACGCATCCCGCACTGATGGCGATCGTCGCCGTCACCGCGCTCAGCGCCGCCGGCCAGTTCACGCTGTTCTCTTACTTCGCGCCCTACTACGCCCAGGTGCTCGGCGCCAGCGCGGCGGCCGGCAGCGCGCTGTTCCTGGTGTTCGGCGTGTTCGCGCTGGCCGGCAACCTGCTGCTGACGCGCCACATCGACCGCCTCGGCCCCGGGCGCTGTGTGGCGCTCGGGCTCGGCAGCATCGCGCTGTCGCTGCTGCTATGGCCGCTCGCCGGCAGCGTCGTCGCGGCAGCCGCCGTGCTGGTCCCCTGGGGGCTGGGCTGCTTCTCGTCCAACTCGGCGCAGCAGGCGCGGCTCGGTCAGGCGGCGCCCGCCTGGGCCGGGGCTTTGATGGCACTGAACACCTCGGCGATCTACACCGGTCAGGCGGTCGGGGCGGCCGGCGGCGGTGCGCTGATCGCGCTCGCGGGCTACGTGCCGCTGTCCTGGGTCGGCCTGGCCTGGGTGACCGCGGCGCTCGGGCTGAGCCTGTGGGCCGGTCGCCGCCTCACCCGCCAGCCGCTGCCCGCACCCTGACGCGGCGGTACGCTGCCGCGAGCGTGCAGACTTCGCGGCGCGCACTGCTGGCCAGCATACCCCCCGGTTCGCGCCGCTCTGGAGCGTGACGTCGACGCGCAGGCACGCTACCCTTGGTCTCGATGACTCACCCCCCGCGTCGCTCCCTGACCGCGCCCGGCCACCGCTCCGGCCGTGCCATGCTGCGCCCCCGAAATTCGCTGCGGGTCGCCCTGGCGATCGCTGCGCTGCTGTTTGCCGCCCTGCCGGCGGCTCAAGCCGCGCCCGTCGAGGCGACGGACCCGGCGCTGCCGCCCACTCCCGCCGAACTCGCGTTGCGCTGGACCATGAACAGCGTGGCCAGCCTCGCGCCCGCATTGCCGCCGGCGGCCGCGGCGGACGCGCCGCCGCTGGCTTCGCCCCGCGCTGCCGGCCACACGCTGATGATGCCGTCTCCGGCCGGCGCCGGCGTGCCCGACCCGGCCGCCTACGCGCTGATGGGCTTGCTGCTCGTCGGCGCCGGCCTAGTGGTGCGCCACTGGCGCCGAGGGACGACCACCAGGAACGGTACTCAGCGCGGCGCCTCGAAGAAGACGTAGGCGTTGTAGTCGCCGACCTCGAAGTAGACCCGCTTCTCGCCCGGGTCGACCTGCCCGTTGAGGTTCTCGTCCAGCACGCCGTATCCGAAGCGGTAGTTGCGGGCGGCGCTCGCATCGTCGGTGCCGAGCGCGGTCGAGAGTTTGTCGACCTTCAGGAAGCGCTTGACCACCTGCGGGCCGGAGTAGACCTCGAGCACGCCGTCGGTGCCGGTCCAGTTCT
This sequence comes from Rubrivivax sp., assembly GCA_040007675.1. Classification (GTDB taxonomy): domain Bacteria; phylum Pseudomonadota; class Gammaproteobacteria; order Burkholderiales; family Burkholderiaceae_C; genus Rubrivivax. The sequence continues at coordinate 20,097 of JBDTUO010000006.1, read as the reverse complement.
GGATCTCGCGTCGGATCTGGTTCTGGCGCTCCTGCGTGCAGGCGCCGAGCAGCAACACCATCAGCACCGGCAGCGCGCTGGCGACGACCCATCCCGGGTTGCATGGTCGGCCTGTCATTTGGTGCCGAAGATCTTGTCGCCGGCGTCGCCGAGGCCGGGAATGATGTAGCCGACCTCGTTGAGGTGGCTGTCGACCGCGGCGGTCCAGCAGCGCACGTCCGGGTGCGCCGCCTCGAGCGCGCGCACGCCTTCGGGTGCGGCCACCAGCACCAGCGCACGAATGTCGCGGCAGCCCTTGCGCTTGAGCAGGTCGACGGTGGCGATCATCGACCCGGCCGTCGCGAGCATCGGGTCGACGATGATCGCGGTGCGCTCGTCGAGGTGGCCGACGAAGCGCTCGAAGTAGTGCTCCGGTCGCAGCGTCTCGTGGTTGCGTGACAGGCCGACGACGCTGACCTTCGCGTTCGGGATCATGTCCAGCACGCCGTCGAGCATGCCCAGCCCGGCCCGCAGGATAGGCACCACGGTGACCTTGCGCCCGGCGATGCGCTCGACCGCCGTCGGGCCGCTCCAGCAATCGACGGTCGACGGCTCGAGCGGGAAATCCGCGCTCGCCTCGTAGGCGAGCAGCCGGCCGAGTTCGTTCGTCAGCTCGCGGAACTTCTTGGTCGAGATCTCGTGCTCGCGCAGCAGCCCCACCTTGTGGCGGACGAGCGGGTGGCGCACTTCGATGACCGGCATGGGCCTCGCTTTTCGCTGGCAGCCGCGGGGCATCGCGGCAGCCAGCGCAGTGTAGTGGCGGACGTGCGACGCCCGCGCGTCAGGGCGCCAGCAGGCGCGGCAGCAGCGTCGCCGCGGTGCCGCGCAGCACGCCGTGCGCCTGGGCATCGAGTTCGCTCGGCGCCGGGTTGATCACCAGCACCTGCGCCCCGGCGGCGCGCGCCACGCCGGCCAGTCCGGCGGCCGGCCATACCGCACCCGAGGTGCCGATCACCAGCATCACGCGGCACGCCGCCGCAGCACGTTCGGCAGCGTCGAGCGCCGCGGTCGGCATCGCCTCGCCGAACCACACGACCGCCGGTCGCACGCGGTTGCCGCACTCGGCGCAACTCGGCGGCCGACCCGGCGCGGCTGCGGCCGGATCGCAGACGACGCCGCGCGATCGGCCGGCGCGAGCGCAGCGCGGATCGAGCCAGCGCGCCCCCAGGATGTCGCCGTGCAGCCGGATCACGCCGGACTGGCCGGCCCGCTGGTGCAGGTCGTCGACGTTCTGCGTCACCAGGCTGACGACGCCCGGGCGTCGTGCCGCGAAAGCCGCCAGCGCGCGATGCCCGGCGTTCGGCTGCGCGCGCCGCACGCCATCGGCCCGCTCGGCGTACCAGTCCCAGACGCGCTGCGGTTCGGCGCGGTAGCCCTGCTCGCTCGCCAGCTGCGCCGGATCGAAGCGCGCCCACAGCCCGGTCAGGGAGTCGCGGAAGGTCGGGATGCCGCTCTCGGCCGACATGCCGGCACCCGTCAGTACGCAGATCCGCGCTGCCGCCGCCAGGGTCTCGCGCCACGGCACGAGCGCGGCCGGGTCCGGCGACGGCGGACCCTGGTGGATCACCGCGGCGGCGCGTGGCGGCGCTGGCGCAGCGCCTCGTAGAGGCACACGCCGGCGGCGACCGACACGTTGAGGCTCTCGACCGCACCCGCCATCGGCAGGCGCACCAGCGAGTCGCAGGTCTTGCGCGTCAGCTGGCGCAACCCCGCGCCCTCGGCGCCGAGCACCAGCGCGACCGGGCCGCTCAGGTCTTCGTCGTAGAGCGTGTGGTCGGCATCGTCGCTGGTGCCGACGATGCGGATGTCGCGCTCCTTCAGCTCGTTCAGCGAGCGCGCGAGGTTCGTCACCATCAGGTACGGCACCGTCTCGGCGGCGCCGCTGGCGACCTTGGCGACCGTGGCGTTGAGCCCGACCGCGTGGTCCTTCGGTGCGAGCACCGCGTGCGCGCCGGCGCCGTCGGCCACGCGCAGGCAGGCGCCCAGGTTGTGCGGATCGGTCACGCCGTCGAGCACCAGCAGCAGCGGCGGGCCGGCGACGCCGTCGAGCAGGTCGTCCAGCGAGTGCGTCTGCGCCAGCGGCGTGACGCGCGCCGCCACCCCCTGGTGGCGCGGCCCGCCGGCGAGTTGCGTCAGCCGTCCGGCGTTGCTGTCGACCACCTTCACGCCGGCCGCCCCTGCACGCTCGATCAACTGGCGCATGCGGGCGTCGCGCCGCTCGGCGTCGACATGCACCTCCAGCACCGACGAGGGCGCTGTCTTCAGCCGCACGGTGACCGCGTGGAACCCGTAGAGCAGACCCGTTTTCGTCATGTGCCCACTCTCGATGTCAACACGCCAAACGCCCAGACGGCACCGATCAGCACCGGCTGGTGCACCAGGTAAAACGTCAGCGGCCAGCGTCCGAGTGCAGCCAGCGGCGCCAGCGCCCGTGGCAGCGGCCCCGCGAGCACGGCGCCCCGGCGCGCCAGCAACCACTGCGTGACCGCCAGGCCCCACAGCAACACGCCGAGCCACGGCAGCAGCGGCACGTAGTCCTCCGTCACCGGCTTGTGCGTGACCAGGCCGATCCAGTTGGTCGCCCGGGTGTCGAACCACGGGTGCTGCACCAGCCACGGGAGCAGCAGTGCGAGCGCAGCGAGCGGCCACACCACCCAGCGCCCGGCCGGCGCGACAGCGCGCGCGACGATCAGCATCAGCGCGATGCCGTGCAGCACGCCGAAGCTGATCCAGCTGTGCGGGAACATCAGCCACGAGCCCACCGACACCAGCAGCGCGGCTCCCGCGACCTGCGCCCAGCGGCGCCAGAAGCGTGCCGCGGGCTGCGCCTGCGCGAGCGCGATCGCCTGCCCGGCGCCGGCGCACAGCAGGAACAGGCTGACGATCGCGGTGCGCTGCCCGGTCCAGAACGGATCGCGGTAGAAGTCCTGCGCGGGCATCAGCAGGCCGAAGTGATTGAGGTCGAACGACAGGTGGAAGGCCGCCATCCACACCATCGCCGCGCCACGCAGCGCGTCCAGGCGGTCGAAACGCGCGTGCGCCGGGAGCGCCGTCATGCGAACTTCTCGTAGACGTCGGTGAAGCGCGTGCCGTCCCACGCGTAGAGCAGGATCGCCGCATGCAGGCAGGCCGAGGCGCCGCGCGGTCGGAACAGCCCGACGCACTGACCGCCAGCGTCGCGCACGCTGCGGTAGACCACGCCCGCCGAGCCGGCGGCCTGCAGCTGCGCGCCGAGCGCACGCGCGGCACCGTAGTCATCCGGGTCATGTTCCGGATCATGGCCGACGCGCAGGTCGTGCAAGCGCGCATCCACCGCCACGTGGTACAGCCGCATCGGCAGGTGCATGGCCGGCTCGCGCGTCGCCGCCAGGAAACGTGCGTGGTGGAACGACGTCTCCGCGACCGCGGTCGCGCGCCGCTGGGCCGCATAGAAGACACCGTGGCGGCCGTCGGAGAAGCGGCTCCCGAGCGGGTTGACGTGCGTGAAGGCGGCCATGATCGGCCCGCTTCCGGGGCCATACACGCGCTCGTCGCGGGGCACCCGCTCGAGCTGCCCGGTCTCGTCGCGCAGGCGGTCGTTCGTCATCGCCTCGAGCGCGTAGAGCGCGTCGAAATCGGCCGCGTCGGCCACGCGGTCGTAGAGGTAGACCGACGGGTGGCGCGTCGGCACGATGCGGCAGGCCTGCGCCCAGCGCACGCGGCGCAGCGGGGCTGACGGGAAAAACTCGTCGGCGGCGTGCGCGGCGGCCGGCGCCGCATCGTCCGTGGCGCTCACGCCCAGCCGGCCCCGCGCGCGGCGTCGAGGTAGCGCCGCACCTGGTAGAGGTCGCTCAGGTTGCCGCCGAGCATGAACTGCAGCGCGGTGCCGCCACCGAACGGCGCCGCGGCGTTCGGGCGCCGCACCCAGGCATCGGCCGCGGCCGGGTCGGGCAGCAGGATCTGCAGGCTCTTGTAGATGCCGAGCAGGTTCGACAGCCGCTCCAGCGTGTCGCGCGGCACCCGCGCGTGTTCCGGCTGCTTGCGCCAGGCAAAGAAGGTCGAGCGCGGCGGCGAGCCGAGCAAGCGAATCTGCTCGTCGACGGTCAGCCCCCAGGCGGCGGCGATGCGCACGAAGGCGCGCAAGCCGGCCGCCGCCACGTCCTGCGCCGCGGGCGCGGCAGGCGACAGATCGGGACGGGCCGGAGCGGCGGTGGGCGACATGGTCCAATCATGGACTAATTATGGCTGTTTGTCCAATGACGGACTCGATCTCATTAGCCCCACGCTCCATTCAATCCGCAGCGACCGGCGCCGCCAGGTCCTCGAGCCGCCCGCCCTGCGCCGCCAGCCGCACCAGCCCGGGCGGCGGCTCAAAGCGGTGACCGTGCCGGCTCGCCAGCGCCTGCGCGCGTTCGACGAAATTCGCGATACCGCGCGCGGAGATGTACTGCAGCGCGCCGCCCTCGAACGGGGCGAAGCCCCAGCCGAGCACGGAGCCGACGTCGCCGTCGACCACCGAGCGCAACACCCCCTCTTCGAGGCAGCGCACGGCCTCGATCGCCTGCACGACCATCAGCCGCTCGATCAGCTCGGCCTGCGGCGGCTGGGTGGACGCGGGCGGGAACAGCGTCGGCAGCTCCGGCCAGAGCGTGCGACCTTCCGGACCCCAGTCGTAGAAGCCGTGCCCGGCCTTCTTGCCGACCCGACCGACTTCGCACAGCTGGCGGATCACGCCGATCGACGCCGGCTCGGCGACGCCCGTCTGCCCTTCGGCCGCGAGGTCCTGGCGCGTCTGCTCGGCCACCTGCAGCGAGAGCGACAGCGAGACCTCGTCCTGCAGTGCCAGCGGCGGCATCGGCATGCCGGCCTGCAGCCCGGCCGCCTCGATGTGGCGGGCCTGCACCCCTTCCTTCAGCAGCGTGATGCCTTCACCGAGGTAGGTGCCGAAGACGCGGCTCGTGTAGAACCCGCGACTGTCGTTGACGACGATCGGTGTCTTGCCGATCTGGCGCACGAAGTCGAAACTGCGTGCCAGCGTCGAGTCACTGGTCTCGGCGCCGACGATGATCTCGACCAGCGGCATGCGGTCGACCGGACTGAAGAAATGCAGCCCGATGAAGTTCGCCGGCCGGCGGCTGGCCTGAGCCAGGCCGGTGATCGGCAGCGTGCTGGTGTTCGACGCGAACACGGCGCCCGGCGCGATCACCGCTTCGGCGCGGCGCGTGACTTCGGCCTTCACCGCCCGGTCCTCGAACACCGCCTCGATGACGAACTCGCAGCCGTCGAGCGCGGCAAAGTCCGCCGTCGGCGTGATGCGCGCGAGCAGCGCGTCGCGCTGCGCCGGCGTGCTGCGGCCTTTGGCCACTGCCGTGTCGAGCAACTGCTGCGAATGCGCCTTGCCGCGTTCGGCCGCGTCGGTTGTGCTGTCGAGCAGGACCACCTCCAGGCCCGCCTTCGCCGCCACGTGCGCAATGCCGGCGCCCATCATGCCGCCACCCAGGATGGCGATTTGGCGCACCGGCGACGACGGCGCCACGCCGGCCGGCCGCGACGCGCCCTTGCGGATTGCGTTGAGACCGGTCCACATCGTGTGAATCAGGTTCTTCGACGCTGCCGACATCGCGCAGGCGGCGAAGTAGCGGCTCTCGACGACGCAGGCGCTGTCGACGTCCATCAGCCCGCCTTCGAACAGGCTGCTCATGATGTGCGTCACCGCCGGGTAGTTGCCGAAGTTCTTCGCCGCCGCCACCGACGGCCCGATCGAGAACAGCTGCGCCACCGCCGGCGAACGGGAGTCGCCGCCCGGGAAGCGGAAGCCCGGCCGGTCCCACGGCTGCTGCGCGGCGGGATGGGCGCCGATCCACGCACGCGCCTGCGCCATCAACGCGTCGCGGTCGCCCGCGAGGCCCGTCAGCAGGCCCATCGCCAGCGCCTGCTGCGGGCTGAGGTCGGCCCCTTCGGCACAGACTTTCAGCGCCGCCGACATGCCCAGCAGCCGCGGCAGCCGCACCGTGCCACCGCCGCCGGGCAGCAGCCCGAGCTTGACCTCGGGCTGTCCGATCTTCAGCCGCGGGTCGTCGAGCGCGAAGCGCGCGTGGCAGGCGAGCGCGATCTCGAGCCCGCCCCCCAGCGTGTGGCCGTTGAGGGCGGCGACGACCGGCTTGCCCTGGCGTTCCATCCGGCGCAGCACGGTCTTCATCGCCATCGAGGCGTCGAACGGCTGTTGTGGCGTCGTCCACGTCGCCATGCGGTCGAGGTCTCCACCGGCACAGAAATCGGCCTTGGCGGAGGTCAGGACCAGGCCTGTCGTCGCCGGATCGGCGAGCGCGCCGATCGCCTCGTCGATGCCCGCCATCAGCGCGTCGCCGACGACGTTCATCGTGCGTCCGGGCAGGTCCATCGTGGCGACGACGATGCCGTCGCTGTCGCGTTCGATCTTGATCGGATTCATGGTTCAGACCCGCTCGATGACGGTGGCGATGCCCATGCCGCCGCCGACGCACAGCGTGGCGACGCCGGTGCTGAGGTCGCGGCGCTCGAGCTCGTCGAGCAGGGTGCCGAGGATGATGCAGCCGGTCGCGCCGAGCGGATGCCCCATCGCGATCGCGCCGCCGTTGACGTTGACGCGCTCGAGGTCGACGCCGAGGTCGCGCGCGGTCTTCATCGGCACCACCGCGAACGCCTCGTTGATCTCCCACAGGTCGATGTCGGCTGCCGTCAGGCCGGCCTTGGCCAGGGCCTTGCGGCAGGCCGGGGCCGGCCCGGTCAGCATGATGGTCGGCTCGCTGCCGACGATGGCCGCGGCCCGGATGCGGGCGCGCGGCTTCAGCCCGGCCTTGCGTCCCCCCTCGGCGCTGCCGATCAGCATCAGCGCCGCGCCGTCGACGATGCCCGACGAGTTGCCGGCATGGTGCACGTGCGCGATGCGCTCGACCGTCGTGTACTTGCGCAGCGCGGTGGCATCGAACCCGAGCGCGCCGATGCTCGCGAACGATGGCTTCAAGCCTGCCATCGCCTCCCGACTGGCGTCCGGGCGGATCGTCTCGTCCTCGGCCAGCAGCGGCAGCCCGGCGATGTCCGTCACCGGCACGATGGCGCGCACGAAGCGCCCGGCGGCGCGCGCGGTGGCCGCCTTGCGGTGCGAGTGCAGCGCGAAGCCGTCGACGTCGTCGCGGCCCCAACCCTCGAGCGTCGCGATCAGGTCGGCTCCCACGCCCTGTGGCACGAAGCCGAGTTTCTGGTTGACGCGCGGGTCGATCATCCACGCGCCGCCATCGCTGCCCATCGGCCAGCGGCTCATGCTCTCGACCCCGCCGGCGACGACGAGGTCTTCCCAGCCGCTCCTGACCTTGGCCGCCGCGAGGTTCACCGACTCGAGGCCGGACGCGCAGAAGCGGCTCTGCGTGACCCCGGCGCAGCTCTCGGCCCAGCCGGCGTCGAGCACCGCGGTGCGCGCGATGTCGGCGCCCTGCTCGCCGACCGGCGTCACGCAACCGAGCACGACGTCGTCGACCAGCGGAGTGTCGAGGTCGAGCCGCTGCTGCATCGCCTGCAGCAGCGTGCGCAGCAGCCAGACGGGGCTGGCCTGGTGCAGGCCCCCGTCCTTCTTGCCCTTGCCGCGCGGCGTGCGCAGGTGTTCATAGACGTAGGCATCGGTCATCGCGGGGTTCTCCATGCGTCGGCGCCACGCGCGCTCACATCGAGCGGCTGGCGAGTTCCTTCATGATCTCGTTCGTGCCGCCGTAGATGCGCTGCACACGCGCATCGACATACAACTCGGCGATCGGGGTCTCCATCATGTACCCGTAGCCGCCGAAGAGTTGCAGGCACTCGTCCATGACCTGCCCCTGCTGCTCGGTCACCCAGGCCTTGGCCAGTGCGGCACGCGCCGCGTCGAGCCCGCCGGCCAGGTGCGCGACCATGCAGGCGTCGACGAAGCAACGCGCGGCGAGCACCCGCGCCTGCACCTCGGCCAGCTTGAAGCGCGTGTTCTGGAACTCCCAGATCGGCTTGCCGAAGGCCTGCCGCTGCTTCACGTAGGCCAGCGTGTCGTCGAGCGCACGCTCCATGGCCGCGACACCCTGCAGCGCGATGATCAGCCGCTCCTGCGGCAGCTGCGCCATCAACTGGAAGAAGCCCTGACCCTCGGCGCCGCCGAGCAGGTGGTCGGCCGGCACCGGCACGCCGTCGAAGAACAGCTCGCAGGTGTCCTGCGCCTTCAGGCCGACTTTCTCGAGCGGCCGGCCGCGCCGGAAGCCGGGCGCGTCGTCGGTCTCGACGACGAGCAGCGACACCCCCTTCGCACCGGTGGCGCCGGCGACGCCCGTGGCGCCCGTGGCGCCGGTGCGGCAGACGACGATCACGAGCGAGGCGTTGCCACCGTTCGTGATGAAGGTCTTGGCGCCGTCGAGCCGGTAGTGGTCACCCTCGCGGCGCGCCGTCGTGCGCACCGCCTGCAGGTCCGAACCGGTGCCCGGCTCGGTCATCGCGATGGCGCCGATCAGCTCCCCACGTGCCATGCGCGGCAGCCAGCGGCGCTTCTGCGCCTCGCTGCCGTACTGCAGCAGGTACGGCGCGACGATCGCCGAATGCAGGCCACCGCCCCAGCCCGAACAACCGGCACGCGCCTGCTCGAGCAACAGCACGGCCTCGTGGCCGAAGTCGCCGCCGCCGCCGCCGTAGTCGGTCGGCGTCGACACACACAGCAGCCCGTTGGCGCCGGCGTCGCGCCAGACCTCCGGGCCCATGCAACCGGCGGCGCGGAACTCGGCCGCGCGCGGCACCCAGCGCTCGCGCACGTAGCGGGCGACGACGTCGTGCAGCGCACGGTGCTCGTCGGTCATCCACGCGGAGGGGAACAGCGGCAGGCTCACGGCGACTCCAGCGGCAGCAGGGCCTTGGTTGGCGTTGTCCGCATCGTAGGCGCGATCTCGCGCGGCGTCGGCGGGAGCGCGGCGACGCGCGGCGGCGCCGGTGGCCCGGGCCGCCTGAGGCGGTCGCGCGGTCGGGCGATCACCGGTGCGCGCCGCGGGCTCACGCAGAGACCCGTCCGGGCTCGCGGCGTTCGAAGGTCAGCGTGCCGTCCGCGATCGGCGCGAGCAGCAGCCGGGTGCGGTCGCCCGGGTAGTGGTTGTCGACCTGCCACGGCCCCGGCTTGCCCTGGCGCGGCATGCGGGAGCGGGCGCGCGTGATGTAGCCCGAACTCAGGCTGTCCATGATCGACGCGTCGGTCCGGCTGCCCGCGGTGTCGCGCGCGCAGAAGACGTCGAGAGCGTGCGCGTCCAGGTGCCGCAGCAGGCGGCACAGGTAGCCCGACGCCAGATCGGCCTTCAAGGTCCACGACAGGCTGGTGTAGCCGACGATCCACGCGAAGTTCGGCAGGTCTTCCAGCAGCACGCCCTTGTAGAGCATGTGATCCTGCGGCGCGTAATCCTGGCCGTCGACGCTGATCCGGGCGCCGCCGAAGACCTGGACGTCCAGGCCCGTCGCCAGCACCAGCACGTCGGCCTGCAGCTGTTTGCCCGAGGCCAGCGTGATGCGGTCGCCGACAAAACCTTCGATCGTGTCGGTCTCGACCGACGCCTTGCCGCTCCTCAGCGCGGTGAACAGGTCGGCATCGGGCACGATGCACAGGCGCTGGTCCCAGGGCATGTAGCGCGGCGTGAAGTGCGCGATATCGGTGGCGCTGCCGGCGAGGTGTTTTCGCGCCTGCCCGATCAGGAGCTGGCGCATCTTCTGCGGCCATCGGCGGCAGGCCTGGTAGATCCAGCGGGACAGCGCGGTGTTGCGCTTGCGCGCCAGCGCGAACGCCCAGCGCCGAGGCACGATGCGACTCAGCCGCTCGGTCAGCGCGTCGAACGACGGCACCGACAGCACGTAGCTGGGCGAGCGCTGCAGCAGGGTCACGTGCGCCACCGTCGGCGCGATCGCAGGCACCAGCGTCATCGCGGTCGCGCCGCTGCCGACGACGACGACGCGCTGGCTCGTGAGGTCGAGGTCCTGCGGCCAGTGCTGCGCATGCACGCGCCTGCCGGTGAACCGGTCGAGGCCCGGCAGGTCCGGCGTGTAGCCGGCGTCGAAGTTGTAGTAGCCGCTGCACATCACGAGCACCGAGGCCTCGAAGCGGTGGGGCTCGCCGCCGCCTGACTCGTCGACTGCGGTCACCGTCCAGCGCCGGCGGGTCGACGACCAGTCGGCAGCGACGACCTTCAGGCCGTAGCGGATGTGGCGGTCGACGCCGTTCTCACGCACGGTCTCGGCCAGGTAGGCGCGGATCGTGCCGCCGTCGGCGAGCACGCGCGCATCGAGCCAGGGCTTGAACTGGTAGCCGTAGGTGAGCATGTCCGAATCGGAGCGCACACCGGGGTAGCGGAACAGGTCCCAGGTGCCACCGAGGCGAGGGCGGCGCTCGACGATCGCGAAACGCTTGCCGGGGCACTGCGCCGTCAGCGTGCACGCCAGCCCGATGCCGGACACGCCGGCACCGACGATCAGCACATCGAAGCGTTCCATCGCGAGCGCCGATCATCGGCATCGGCGGCGTCGGAGGTGGCGCTCAGTGGGTCGGCCATCGTGGCGACGAAGGCGTTGAGCCTCCCGGGCCGCGCGAGCGTGATCGTCAGGACCCGGCCGGCCGTCTTGCAGCGCAGGGGGATGGGCATCGTGTCGGCACTCCTCGGGGCGGCGCAGCGGGCCGGTTAGCATTCTGCGCATGCACATTGTCTGCCTCGACCTCGAAGGCGTGCTGGTCCCCGAGATCTGGATCGCGTTCGCCCGCGACACCGGCATCGACGGCTTCACCCGCACGACCCGTGACGAACCCGACTACGACCGCCTGATGCGTTACCGGCTCGACCTGCTCGACCGCCACGCGCTCAAGCTGCCGGACATCCAGGCCGTGATCGGCCGCATGAGCCCGCTGCCCGGCGCGCGCGAGTTCCTCGACACGCTGCGCACGCGTTACCAGGTGGTGATCCTGTCGGACACCTTCTACGAGTTCGCCGCGCCGCTGATGGTGCAGCTCGGCCACCCGACGCTGCTGTGCCATCGGCTGCTGGCCGATGCCGATGGCCGCGTGGTCGACTACCGCTTGCGCCAGGCTGACCCCAAGCGCCACGCGGTCAATGCGTTCAAGGGCCTGAACTTCAAGGTCCTGGCCGCGGGCGACTCGTTCAACGACACCGGCATGCTGTCCGCCGCCGACGCCGGCTTCTTCATCCACCCCCCGCCGGCGGTGGTGGCGCAGTTCCCGCAGTTTCCGGTGCACGAGGACTACGCCTCGCTGCTGCGCTCGTTCGACGCCGCCGCGGCGCGGCTGGCCGTCTGACGCCGGCGGGCCGAAGCGCACGCTGCCATCCCCGCGGCCGGGCCGGCCGCATCGTCATCAAGGAGACCCGGCGATGACTGTCCAGTCCTACCTTTTCTTCGACGGCCGCTGCGAAGAGGCTGTCGGGTTCTACTGCGACGCGCTGGGCGCGCAGGTGCAGCACCTGGCGCGCTACCGCGAGAGCCCCGAGCCGCTGCCGCCCGGCATGGTGCCCGACGGCTGGGGCGACAAGGTCATGCACGTCAGCCTGACGATCGGCGACAGTGTCGTGATGGCCTGTGACTCGTCAGAGGCCAGGGGCTTCTCGGGCTTCTCGATGTCGATCGGCGCGCAGGACGAGGACGAGGCCGACCGCATGTTCGCGGCGCTCGCCGACGGCGGCAAGGTGACGATGCCGCTCGCCAGAACCTTCTGGTCGGCCAAGTTCGGCATGCTGACCGACCGCTTCGGCGTGCCGTGGATGGTCAACGTGGACCACTGACCAGGGCGCCGCCACTGGCGGCAGGCCAAATCTAGGGCGCCGCCACTGGCGGCAGGCCAAATCTAGGGCGCCGCCACTGGCGGCGCGAGGTCCGCGTGCGCGGCCAGCCAGCGCTCGCCCGGCACCGCGTCGCCCTGCGAGGGGTGGAAGCCGGTGCCGAAGTAGCGCCACCAGGGCTTGAGCAGGCGGCGCACGATCCCGCGCCGGCCGAACACCAGGCGCGCACCACTGACCCACGTGGCCGGCCGCCACAGGTGGCCGTCGCGCCACAGGTTCGACGTCATCTGACGCGCGAGGTCGGTGATGAAGTGCAGGCTGACGGTCAGGTACACACGCCGCCGCCATTTCTCGCTGCCGCCGAGCGCACGGTAGAGGTCGAACGCGGTGCTGCGGTGTTCGGACTCCTCGCTCGAATGCCACAGCCACAGGTCGCGCAGCCGCGGCTCGGCCCCGTCCAGGGCCCACGGCTCGGTCAGCAGGTATTCGGCGAGGATCGCGGTGAAGTGCTCGGTGGCGGCGGTGACCGCCACCCACGCCCGGGCGTCCAGCCCTTCGAGCTGGGTAGCAACGCGGTGGCGGATGCGCTGCTCCCAGGCGTTGTGATAGCCGAGGGCGTCGAGCCGCGCATTGAAACGCTGGTGCACCCGGCGGTGCGTCGCCTCCTGACCGATGAAACCCTGCACCTCGGGCGCGAAGCGCTCGCGTGCCGCCGGGTCGAGTTTGGCCAGGCCAAGCCTGACGGCATCGATGAAGAGCTGCTCACCGGCCGGAAAGCTGTACGACAGCGCGTTGAACCAGGCACTGCGGAACGCGTCGCCGCCCACCCAATGGCGCGGCCACGGCGTGTCGAGGTCGACGAGCAGGCGGCGCACGGTCAGTTTGGCCATCGGCACGGATTGTCCCATTCGCGTACCGGGTGCGGCCGCTGGCGCGAGCGTCCCCGACCCCAAAGACCTGACCGCCTTCAGGGCCTGTGGACACCGAGCCCGTGTATTGTCGATGGCCCGGGCCGCGCCCTTGCACCGAACGCGATATGCCGAGCTCAAGACGCCCCCATCCCGCGCCGGCCCGGCCGGCGCAGACTTCGGCCCTCGTCGGCGACCTGGCCGCGCGCACCGCCGCCGTGCGTGCGCAGACCCTGGCGCTGACCACGCCCCTGTCGGCCGAGGACTGCCAGGTGCAGTCGATGCCCGACACCAGCCCCGCGAAGTGGCACCTCGCGCACACGACGTGGTTCTTCGAGACCTTCGTGCTCGAACCCTTCGAAGCCGACTTCAGGACCTTCGACCCGGCCTTCCGCGTGCTCTTCAACAGCTACTACCAGGCGGTCGGCCCCCAGCATCCGCGCCCCGCGCGTGGTCTCGTGACGCGGCCGTCGCTCGACCAGGTGCGCGCCTACCGGGCGGCGATCGATGAACGCCTGCAGGCGCTGCTGGCCAGCGACGCCGACCCGGTGGCCGAGCGGCTCATCACGCTCGGGCTGCAGCATGAGCAGCAGCACCAGGAGCTGATCGTCACCGACATCAAGCACCTGCTGGCGCAGAGCCCGCTGCAGCCCGCCTACCGACGCCGCTGGCCGCTCGCCGCGACGCGGCCGGCGCCGCTCCGATGGGCCGGCTTCGACGGCGGCTGGACGCCGATCGGCCACGACCCGATCGCCGATGGCGGATTTGCGTTCGATAACGAGGGGCCGCCGCACCGTGTGCACCTGGCGCCGTTCGAACTGGCGACCCGCCCGGTGACGCACGGCGACTGGCTTGCCTTCATCGACGACGGCGGCTACCGGCGCCCCGAGCTGTGGCTGTCGATCGGCTGGGACTGGGTGCGCAGCGGCCTGCGCGAGGCCCCGCTGTACTGGCAGCGCGCCGAGCCCGGCGCCGCAGACTGGCACGCGTTCACGCTGCAGGGGGTGGTGCCCGTCGACCCGCACACGCCGGTGCCGCACCTGTCGTACTTCGAGGCCGACGCCTACGCCCGGTGGGCCGGCGCGCGGCTGCCGACCGAATTCGAATGGGAGCACGCAGCGCGGCAGTCGGCGGCCCGCTCCTCGCAGGGCCACTTCGCCGACCGTGGCGCGTTCCACCCGATGCCGGACCCCGGTGTCGGCGCCGGCCCGCTGCGCCAGCTGTACGGCGATGTCTGGGAGTGGACGATGTCGGCCTACGCGCCGTACCCGCGCTTTCGCGCCGACCCGGGTGCGATCGGCGAATACAACGGCAAGTTCATGTGCAACCAGTTCGTGCTGCGCGGCGGCTCGTGCGCGACGCCGGCAGGCCACGTGCGCGCCGGCTACCGCAACTTCTTCCCGCCCGAGGCGCAGTGGCAGTTCAGCGGCCTGAGGCTGGCGCGCGACGCGTGACGCGCTGAGCACACCGGCGGGCGGGTGGCGGCGGGTGCGGGTCGAGCCCCACAACCGCGGCTCAGCGGGACGCCGAGCTCGCGGCCACCGCCGCCGGCATTGCCGCGCTGTCGCCCGACCCCGCACCCGCGCCGGCATGGGCCGCGAGCACGCCCTCCAGCCAGGGCACCAGCTGATCGAAGGCCTGCGCCGTGGCCTGCGACATCGCCGCCGCCGCCGAGGACGAATCAGAACCGGTCATCGGCACGTCGGCCACGAACGACTGCCGTCCACGCTGCACCCGCTGGCGCCGGTCGTACAGCCCGGCCGTCAGTCCCACACGGGCACGGTTCGGGGTCGCGCCGACGTCGTGGTACAGCGTGTCCACGCGCAGCGTCAGCAGCCAGTCGGCGCGCAGCGGGTCGCCGAGCTGGCCGACCGCCCCCACGACACCGCGTTGCTCCAGCCGGCGCGCCAGCAGCAGCGGCAGGCGCCGCACCGGGCGCTCGGTCCACGACGCGAACTGGTAGAGCGAAAACCGGTTCGGTGCCGGCGAGTACGCGATCGACACGGTGTCGGCCAGCGCGTCGCCCGGCTCGGGCCGGATCAGCAAGGCGTCGATCAGCGGCTGGGGCCGCGCCGGGCCCTGCCCGACGTCCTGCAGTTGCAGGTAGCTGTGTGCCGGCGCCTTGTCGCCGGTGCCGATCGTGATGCAGCCGGCCAGCAGGCCGACGACGGTGATCAGGGCGATGCGCATGATCATTCCTGCAGCGCCTCGCCGGGGCCCAGTTGCGACGGCCCGGGGCCGAGCAGCGCGGCGCGCGGCTGACGCAGCGCGTCTATCGTGCGCGTGGCGGCCTCCACGCTCAGCCGGAGTTCGACGACGGCGGCGCCGAGCTGGTCGTCGGCCCGATCCAGCGTGTCGTCGAGCCGGCCCGCCACACGCGAGACCTGGTCCTGCAGGCTCACGACGCCCTGGTTCAGCTGTTGCAGGGTCTGGCGCGCTGTCGTCAGCGTGCGGTCGGCCTCGTCCAGGCTCTGGCCGATGCGGCCACCGCCGGTCTCGGCCACCGCCGCGATGCGGTCACCGGCCCCGCCGAGACGCCCGGCGGCCTGCCCGAAGCGGTCGGCCGCGGTGCCGACACGTGCCAGCGTGCCGTCGAGCGCCGTCAGGCGCTGGTTCAGCCCGGCGGTCAGCGCCTGCAGGTTGCGCAGCGTCTCGCCGACGGCCTTGCGGTTGTCCTCATCGAGCAGCTGATTGACGTTGCTCAGCGCCGTGGAGGCCATCTCGCCGACCTGGTTGACGCGCCCGGCGATGGCGTCCAGGTCGGACCGGCCCTCGGCGATGACGGGATGGGTCTCGCCGTCCGGAACCTTGTCGAGCGGCGGTCCGATCGGTTCGCGCGTCACGAGTGTGATCGACGCGATGCCGGTGACGAAGTTGCGCGTGATGACCGCCACCGTGTTGACGTGAACCGGCGCGCGCCGGTCGACGCGGATCGTGACCCGCACCCGGTTGATCTTGTCCGCCGACAGCGCGTAGTCGGCGACGCGGCCGACCTTGATGCCGCGCAGCAGCACGTCGGCCCCGATGTCCAGGCCGTCCAGTGCCTGCTGCTCGAAGTAGATCAGGAATGCGCGCTGGTCCGCCGCGCGGCCGGCGCTGCCCAGCCACATCAGCCCGGCGACCAGTGCGGCCGCCAGCACCAGCACGCCGGCTCCGACCCAGGTGTAACGCGCGTCAGCTTCCATCCGTCGGCAGCATTCTACGGACCGAGAAGTATTCGCGGACCCACGGGTCGTCGAAGGCCGTCACCTCGGCCACGCTGCCGTCGGCCAGCACGAGGCCACGCGCCAGCACGATGACGCGGTCGACCACGCCCAGCAGCGTGTCCAGGTCGTGCGTGACCAGCAGCACCGTCAGCCCCAGCTCGTCGACGAGCGAACGCACGAGGCGGTCGAAACCCCGGGCGGTGATGGGGTCCAGACCCGACGTGGGCTCATCGAGGAACAGCACCTCGGGTTCGAGCGCGATCGCGCGCGCGACCGCCGCCCGCTTGCGCATGCCGCCGGACAGCTCACTCGGCATCTTGCTGCCGGCCTCGGGCGGCAGCCCGGCCTGCTGCAGCCGCAGCGCCACCAGCGCGCCGATAGCCGCCGGCGGCAGCCCGGTGTGCTCGTGCAGCGGCACGGCGACGTTCTGCGCCACGGTCAGCGAGGAGAACAGCGCACCGTCCTGGAACATCATGCCGAAGCGGCGCCGTGCGGCGTCGATCTCGGCCTCGGGCGCCGACCACATGTCGGTGCCGAGCAGCCGCACGCGGCCGGCGGTGGGGCGCTGCAGCCCGATGATCTCGCGCAGCAGCACCGATTTGCCGGTGCCGCTGCCGCCGATCAGCGCCACCAGCGTGCCGCGCTCGACGGTGAACGACACGCCATCGTGCACGACCTGGTCGCCGAAGCGCGTGACCACCGCGTCGACCTCGATTGCCGCCGGACCTTTCGGCCCGGCGCCCGGCGCCGCGCGGGCTTCGGTGGTGCGGGATTCGGTGGCCGCGCTCACCAGCCCACCGCCTGCAGCACGACCGCGAAGGCGGCGTCGAGCAGGATCACCGCGACGATGCCCTGCACGACCGTCGACGTCGTCGCCGCACCGAGCGCGCGCGTGTCGCGCGCCACGGTCATTCCCATGCGCACGCCGATCAGCGCGATGACCAAGGCGAAGAACGGCGCCTTGACCAGCCCGACGAGCACGTGGCGCAGGTCCAGGCCTTCGTGCAGCCGTGCGATGAAGGCACGCGGCGGGATGTCCAGCATCGGCCCGGCGATCGCCATCGCGCCGAGCATGCTCATCACGTCGCCGACGAACACCAGCAACGGCAGCGCGATGATCAGCGCCAGCACGCGCGGCACGACCAGTACCTGCGTCGGCGACAGCCCCAGCGTGCGGATCGCGTCGGTCTCCTCGGTCAGCCGCATCGAGCCGAGCTGCGCCGTGAACGCGGCACCCGAACGGCCGGCGACGATCACGGCGACGATGATCGGCGCGAACTCGCGCGTGGCGCCCAGGCCGACGCCGTCGACGACGAAGATGCTGGCGCCGTACTTCTCCGCCTGCAGGCCCAGCAGGTAGGCCACCACGACCCCGATCAGGAACGTCACCAGCGCGACCACCGGGATCGCGTTGAGGCCCGTCTGCTCCAGCTGCACCGTCAGCTCGCGCAGCCGCAGGCGCGACGGGCGCACCAGCGCGGCCGCCAGCGCGACGACCGTGAGGCCCAGGTACTGCACATGACCGGCGAGCAGCTCGCCCAGCAGCACGACCTGCTGGCCCAGCCGCGCGACGACGCCGGGGCGCGGCGGCAGCGCCGGCGCGGGCGCCGCGTCCAGGTGCTCGCGCACCCGATGGATGATGTTCTCCTGCGTCTGGCTGAACCCCTGCCAGTCGACCTGCGTGGCGCCCGCCGCCTGCAGCGCGCGCAGCAGCACGAGCACCGCTGCGGAATCGATCTGCGTCAGCGCGCTGCCGTCGACGCGCACCGAGGCCGGCAGCTGCAGCCGCGTGGTCGCGGCCTCGACCGTGGCCAGGTTGCCCAGCCGCCAGGCCCCGCGCAGGCGCAGCGTGCTGCCTTCGGCCGAGCCCGGATCGACGTCCAGTGCGGGCGGTTCGGCGGCGGCGCTGGGGTCATTCATGCCCGCGCAGCATAGCCGCAGACGCGCCCGGGCGGCCCTGACCGCTTGCGGCCCGGCGGCGCTCAGTGCGCCGGCACCGCGCGCTCGCTCGCCCAGGCCCGCAGCGCGGCGATGGCCTCGGCGCGGGTGACCGACAGCGGCTTCGTGCACTGCAGTTCGGCGAGCACCAGCGCCGCACCGGCCGGCGCGGCGGCGCCGGGGTCGCCATTGGCGACGGACAGCGCTTCGTACCGCGCGGCCACCGCCGCCGCCTCGATCTCGGCGCCCGAAAATCCATCGCTGGCCTGGGCGAGCGCGTGCAGCGCGGCGTCGTCGAAGCTGATCTTCAGGCGCCCGAGGTGCAGGCGCATCAGTTCGAGGCGCGACGACTCGTCCGGCAGGTCGATGAAGAAGATCTCGTCGAACCGGCCCTTGCGCACCAGTTCGGGCGGCAGCGCCTGGATGTCGTTGGCGGTGGCGACCAGGAACACGCGCGAGCGGCGTTCGGACATCCAGGTCAGCAGCGTGCCGAGCATGCGGCGCCCGGCGCCGGTGCCGTCGCCGTCGCCACCGCCGCTGGCGAGCCCTTTCTCGATTTCGTCCATCCACAGCACACAGGGCTGCATCGCATCGGCGACGCGCAGCGCTTCGCGCAGCTTGCGTTCGCTCTCGCCCTGGTACTTGTCGAACAGCGCGCCGAAGTCCATCCGGAACAGCGGCAACTGCCAGCTGCCGGCCGTCGCCTTGGCGGCCAGGCTCTTGCCGGCCCCCTGCACGCCCAGCAGCAGCATGCCGCGCGGCGGCGGCAGGCCGGCGCCGGCGACGGGGTCGAGGAACGGCAACCGCCGCAGCGCAAGCCAGCGCTTCAAGCGCGCCATGCCGGCAACGGCGTCGAGGTCGGGCACGTCGGGCTCGAACACCAGCAGCTCGGCCGCGCCGAGTTGCGCCTGCTTGGCATGCAGCACGCGCACGAGGTCGGCCGCGGTGATCTGGCCGTCACCCAGCGCGAGCCGGATCAGGTGGCGTGCGGCGGCCTCCGGCAGGCCGGTCAGGTGGCGCAGCAGCGACTCGAGGATGCGCTGGCTGCCAGCGACGTCGCGTCCGGCGCGGCCGCGCTGGCGTGTGATCTCCTCGCGAAACAGCACGCGCACCCGTTCCGGCGTCAGCGGCTCGAGGTCGAACGCGGCGCCCCAGGGCACCAGCTCCTTCGGCAAGCTTACCGCGTGACCGACGAAGCCGAGCTGCACGCCCGAACTTTCGCATTTCAGCGCCAGGTCCTTCAGCGCGCGCACCGTCACCGGCTCGTTCAGGTACGGGTGGATGTCCAGCATCAGCACCAGCGCCGGCCCCTCGAGCCGCTCGACCGCCGCGAGCGCCGCCGGCAGCTCCTTGGTGTCGGCGGCGTCGGGGTGGGACTCGGTGCCCTTGTCGAGCAGGCTCAGCCGCAGCCCGTGCTGCGCGCGCAGGCCGCGGCTCGCGGACCAGGTCCACAGCGCGCGCCCGCTGCGCCGCGCGACCGCCTCGGCCAGACCGATGACCTGCTTTTCCTCGTGCGTCTGCAGCACGACGATCGGCGTGTGCGTGTCCAGCAGCTCGGCGAGCGCATCGGCCTGGGAGGGGGTGGGGTCCATCGTCGGCCTGGCAGAAGAGGTTCGGGTGGCCGCGGGGTCAACCGACCCAGCGCCGGGCGTTGCGGAACATGCGCATCCACGGGCTGAGCGCCGCCGGATCGCCCGCCGTCCAGCTCATCAGCACGTTGCGGTAGACCCGCTCGGGGTGCGGCATCAAGGCGGTGAAGCGGCCGTCGGGCGTCGTCACGCCGGTCAGGCCACCCGGGCTGCCGTTCGGGTTGAACGGGTAGGACTCGGTCGGCTGGCCGGCGCCGTCGACCCAGCGCAGCGCCGGCACGACGCGGGCCGCATCGCCGCGCCGCGCGAAGTCGGTACGCCCCTCGCCATGCGCGACGGCGATGGGGATCCGGCTGCCGGCCATGCCGTCGAAGAACAGGCTCGGGCTCGCGAGCACCTCGACCATCGCCAGCCGCGCCTCGAACTGCTCGCTGCGGTTGCGCACGAAACGCGGCCAGGCGTCGGCACCGGGAATCAGCGCGCCGAGGGCCGCCAGCATCTGGCAACCGTTGCACAGGCCGAGCGCGAAGCTGTCCGAGCGCGCGAAGAAGCGGGCGAAGGCGTCGGCCAGCGCGGGGTTGAACAGGATCGACCGCGCCCAGCCCTCGCCCGCCCCGAGCGTGTCGCCGTAGCT